>JASFMS010000278.1:0-4203 GCA_050117435.1 Ectothiorhodospiraceae bacterium
GAGGGTTGAGGGAGGCGCGCAGGGTCCCTGTCGCGGCTGTTCAGTTTCGCAGCTCCGCCAGTGTCTCCAGGAACTGCTGCCCGTAACGGCTCAGCTTGTGCTGGCCGATGCCGGGCAGCTCCGCCATCTCGTCGAGTGTTTTGGGGCGGTGCTCCATCATTGCCATCAGGGTGGCGTCGTGAAAGATGACGTACGGCGGAACGCCCTCCGACTCGGCGATCTCCCGGCGCCGCTGCCGCAGCGCCTCCCAGCATTCCGGATCCGCGGGTGCGCTGGTGGAGGGTTTCTTGCGCTTGCGACCGGCCTTTTCCGCCAGCTCGCGACGGATGGTCAGCGTTTCCTCGCCGCGGAGTAGCTCTCGGCAGGAGGCGGCCAGCCGCAGCCCGCCGTATCCCCCGGGGTCGGTTTCCAGGTATCCACGGGCCAGGAGCTGACGAACGACGGACTGCCAGACGTGCTTGGAATACTCGTGGCCGATGCCGAACGTGCTCAGCTCGTCGTGGCGAAGGCGGGATATGCGTTCGTTGGTCCGGCCCAGGAGGACGTCGATGACATGGGCCGCCCCGAACCGCTGGCCGGTTCGGTAGACACAGGACAGCGCCATGCGTGCCGCTTCGGTGGCGTCCCAGGTTTCGGGCGGTGTCCGGCAGTTGTCGCAGTTGCCGCAGTTGCCGTCCCGGTGCTCGCCGAAGTAGGCGAGGAGCGTGCGCCGGCGGCAGCCGGTTTCCTCGCAGAAGGCCAGCAGCGATTCCAGGCGTTCGCGTTCGCGACGCTTGTGTTCGTCGGCGGCCCCGGATTCCGTGATCAGCTGACGCACCCGATAGACGTCCTGAAGGCCGTAGACCAACCAGGCGTTGGCGGGCAGGCCGTCGCGTCCGGCCCGGCCGGTTTCCTGATAATAGGCCTCCAGACTCTTGGGTAGGTCCAGGTGGGCGACGAAGCGCACATCCGGCTTGTCGATCCCCATGCCGAAGGCGACGGTGGCGACTACCACCAGCCCGTCCTCCTTGAGGAAACGTTCCTGGTGGGTCTGTCGTGTCTCCGGAGCAAGCCCCGCGTGGTAGGGAAGGGCGCGGATGCCCTGTTCGCACAACCAGTCGGCGATGGCTTCGGTGCGGTTGCGGGTCATGCAGTAGACGATGCCCGATTCGCCGGCGTGATTGTCCCGCAGGAACCGCAGCAGCTGCTGTTTCGCCTGGGTTTTGATCCCCACCTGATAGCGGATGTTCGGGCGGTCGAAGCTGGAAACGTAGGCATCCGCACCGTCGGGGAGCAGCTGGTTCTCGATTTCGCGGCGGGTGCGGGCATCCGCGGTCGCGGTCAGTGCTACCCGCGGGACCGCGGGGAAGCGATCGCGAAGGATGCCGAGCTGCATGTACTCGGGCCGGAAATCGTGTCCCCACTGGGACACGCAATGGGCCTCGTCGATGGCGAAAAGCGAAATCCGGCTGCGCTCGAAAAGCGCCAGCGTGGATTCCGCGAGCAGGCGTTCCGGCGCCACGTAAACCAGATCCAGCTCGCCGGCGGCAATGGCGGCCTCGGTCTGCCGCCGTTCCGACTCGCCCAGCGTGGAGTTCAGATAGGCGGCGCGAACACCGTTGTGGCGCAGCGCCTCCACCTGATCGCGCATCAGCGCGATGAGCGGCGAAATCACCACGGCAACACCGGGGCGGATCAGCGCCGGAATCTGGTAGCAGAGCGACTTCCCGCCCCCGGTGGGCATGAGGACCAGCGCGTTGTGCCCGGCAACCAGCGACTCGATGATGCGGCGCTGCTCGCCGCGGAAGGCGTCATAACCGAAGACGTCGCGAAGGATTCGCGCCGGCGCGTCTTCCGTGGATGGATCGGAGTCCGGTTGGGTGTCGACGGGGGCCATCATCTGCCTGTGGCTGTAGGTTTACGGGTGCGTACTCTACGCAACTCGCCGAGGCCCGCAACCGCACCCTTGCGACCCATGGCGATCGGGTCGTCACCACAAAGCGGCGTTGAGGGTGCGCAGGGACTGAATCGGCTTTCCGTCGTCATCGAAGTTTCCGGAATCCAGCCACCGCTGCAGGTTGGTACGCACCCCGGGCCACTCGGCATCGGTCAGGGAATACCAGGCGGTATCACGGTTGCGCCCCTTGATCACGTTGTGGTTGAGGAACGTCCCCTCATAGCGGAATCCAAGCCGGAGGGCCGCGCGGCGGGACGCTTCGTTGGCGGCATCGCACTTCCATTCCAGGCGTCGGTAGCCGCAACCGTCCATCACCTCACGCATCATCAGGTAGAGCGCTTCGGTAACGCCGCGGGAGTTCTGGTAGGCCGGGCCGAACCAGATGTGTCCGATTTCGGCGATACCCGCCGTCGGGCGCACCTCCATGAAACTGGCCATGCCCATGGGGTTCCCGCTGCCGGTATCGTGGATCGCGAACCAGAGGGGATCGGCGGAGCCGGCGCAGGTGCGCAGAAAAGCGCGCATCGCGTCCGCGTCGTCGAACGGGCCGTAGGGGAGGTATTCCCAGACCGAGTCCCGCCCGCCGCTATCGTGGCCGGCCCGATAGAGGCCCTCGGCATGGACCTCCGCGTCCAGAGGTGTCAGCGCGGCGAAGTCGCCGCCGAGTGTTGTGCGGCCCGGCCTCACGCCCCGCGGTGGGGCCGCCGCCGGTTCTCTGGAGATCGGGCGCCGGTTGGCGGTGCTTCGCTCGTCGTCTGTCATCATGCGCTATTCCGCCCCAAGGTGAATGAATGGGTGCAGCGACAGGTAGAGCACCACAACGGCGACGGCCAGGTATACCAGCACGCGCACGGGCTGTTCCCGCAGGCGTTGGACCAGAGTCACCGCCGTTCCCTCCGCGCGTCGGCGCTCGTGTTCGGCCCGGGCGGTGGCACCGCGTCGGCGCTGATAGGCGGCGATTACGCCGAGTGCTTCCTCGCGCTGGTCCTCGTGGCGGAGCCAGATGGCACCCATGGAAATGCCCCAGTGGTTGGGCGGCGTTTCGTAGAAGTCGATAGCATGAGCCCGCAACTCGGCGCGTACTTCCTCGGCCTCGTCGTCGGGCACATGTCGCAGGTTCAGAAGCATGGTGGCCATCGGGTTTTCGGTCGCGTGCTCGCAAATGAAAGCCGAAAAATACCACATGCCGTGTGGCCGCGGGGCGGTCCGGGGGTTGACCTGAGCCTCTCAACGCCGTTTACTGAGGGCATGTGTGAAACGCAGCCCAACCGCAACCGGCTATCCCTCCTTCCGCTCCGCCTGGAGCTGGGGCTGCTGCTGCGCCTTGCGCGCAGCTAACTTACACACACACTCCAAACGCCAGATTTTTCCTTAACCCGCACCGCGCGGGAGGCTCGATTGGTATCGGGGAGGCCGAGCCATGAACGATTCCGAGTTTCAGCATTTCGTGAACCTTCGACTGTGCACCGGCTGTCGGGCCATGCGCCGGTGGCAGTCCGACAGCCGCGACATCGCCACGCGATCCGTATCAGAGCGAATGCCGTGGAGAAATGCGAAATGTTGAACGACCCGTCCAGGAAATACCGCTGCTACCGCCCCATCGTCCTTCGTGACCGAACCTGGCCGGACGCCGTGATCGAGCGTCCGCCGGTATGGATGAGCACCGACCTTCGCGATGGCAACCAGGCTCTGTTCGAGCCCATGGATGTCGAGCGCAAGATGGAGTTCTTCGAGCTTCTTGTTCAGGTCGGCTTCAAGGAGATCGAGGTGGGATTTCCTTCGGCCTCCGACACGGACTTCCGTTTCGTGCGCCGGCTGATCGAGGAGGACCTGATCCCCGACGACGTTCATATCGAGGTCCTTACCCAGGCGCGTGATCATCTCATTCGACGGACGTTCGAGGCGCTCAAGGGGGCTCCTCGCGCCATCGTTCACGTCTACAATGCCACCGCACCGGAGTTCCGGCGCACGGTATTCGGTCTCGAAAAGCCGGAAGTCCGGCAGATCGCCGTGGACGCGGCGACCATAATGCGCGATCTCGCGGCCCGGCAGCCGGAGACGGACTGGACCTTCCAGTACAGCCCGGAGGTGTTCAGCGGTACCGAACTGGATTTCGCGAAGGAGTGCGTGGACGCGGTAACGGAGATCTGGGAGGCGACGGCCGGGAACAGAGTCATCATCAACCTTCCGGCCACCGTGGAAATGTCCACTCCCAACGTCTACGCCGACCAGATCGAGTGGATGCACCGGAACCTGGAACGCCGCGA
>JASFMS010000279.1:0-4188 GCA_050117435.1 Ectothiorhodospiraceae bacterium
ATCGCGCTCGCCGGCCTTGGCCGCGATGACCGTCTCGGTCGCCTCTTCGCCGACCTTCTTGAGAATGTGGTCGAGCCCCTTTCCGTAGAGACGCGCCACATAGGAGTCCGACGGATCCGCCTGCTTCCGCGCTTCCAGCACGTCGGCGAGCCGTTGGAGTGTGTCGTCGCTCATTCGTCCGCGCCTCCGTAGATGTCCGACGGCTCGCGGATCACCGGCGCAACCGCACGCCAGGCGCCGTCTTCCAGGCGCTGGAAGAAACAGCTCCGCCGGCCGGTGTGGCAGGCAATGCCGCCCACCTGCTCCACCTTCAGCAGAATAACGTCGCTGTCGCAGTCCGTGCGTATCTCCCGCACCCGCTGCACGTGGCCGGAACTCTCTCCCTTGCGCCAGAGCCGCCGCCGCGAGCGCGAATAGTATACAGCTTCCCCTCGCCGCTGCGTCTCGGCCAGGGCCTCCCGGTTCATCCAAGCCATCATCAGGACTTCATTGCTTTCCGCGTCCTGCGCGATGGCGGCAATCAAACCGTCGGCGTTCCACTGCAGCGCGTCCAGCCAGCTCATCGCCGCACCTCGATGCCCCGGGCCGCCATGTAGTCCTTGGCCTCGGCAATCGTGTATTCGCCGAAATGGAAAATACTTGCCGCAAGAACCGCGTCGGCCTTGCCCTGGATCACGCCCTCGGCCAGGTGCTCCAGGCTGCCAACGCCCCCGGAAGCGATAATCGGCACCGGCGTTGCCTCCGATACCGCGCGGGTCAGGCCCAGGTCGAAACCGGATTTGGTCCCGTCCCGGTCCATGCTGGTCAGGAGGAGCTCGCCGGCGCCCGCCCGGGCCATGCGCTGGGCCCATTCCACGGCATCGATTCCGGTGCGCTTGCGCCCGCCGTGGGTAAACACTTCCCAACGGCCCGGCTCTTCCGGCCCGGAGACCCGCTTGGCATCCACCGCGACGACGATGCACTGGGAGCCGAAGCGCTCCGCCGCTTCGGCGACGAATTCGGGGCGCACCACGGCGGCCGTGTTGATGGCGCACTTGTCGGCGCCGGCGTTCAGCATGCGCCGTATATCTTCCACGCTGCGGATGCCGCCGCCGACGGTCAGCGGGATGAACACCTCGCTGGCCACCTTCTCCACCACGTGAACCATGGTCTCGCGTTCCTCGTGGCTGGCGGTAATGTCGAGAAAGGTGATCTCGTCGGCGCCGGCCCGGTCGTATTCGCGGGCGATGGCCACCGGGTCGCCGGCGTCGCGAATGTCGACGAAACGCACACCCTTGACCACGCGGCCGGCGTCTACGTCGAGACAGGGTATTATGCGTTTGGCGAGGCTCATAGCGACTCTCAGGCTGCGGTCAGCTCCGCCGCCAGGCTCTGGGCCTCCTTCAGGTCGATGGTCCCCTCGTAGAGCGCACGCCCGACAATGGCTCCCATGATGCCGTCCGCCGCCCCGGCGCAGAGGCCGCGCACGTCATCGATGCTGCTCACGCCGCCGGAGGCGATGATGGGAATCTCGACTTCCCGTGCGAGCTTGCGCGTCGCCTCCACGTTGACGCCGCGCATCATGCCGTCGCGGCCGATGTCCGTGAACACCAGCGCCTCCACTCCGGCCTCTTCGAAGCGCTGGGCCATTTCCGCGGCGGTCCGACCGGAAACCTTGGCCCAGCCGTCGGTCGCCACACGCCCGTCCTTGGCGTCCAGGCCGACAATGATGTGGCCGGGAAACTCCAGACAGGCGTCATCGACGAAGTCCGGGGCGCGAACCGCCTGGGTGCCGATGATCACGTAGTCGACACCCACGTCCAGATAGGTCTGGATGACGTCGAAGGTCCGAATGCCTCCCCCCACCTGGATCTCCACGTCGGGGTAGGCCTCGGCGATGCGGCCGATGATGTCGGCATTGACTGGAAAACCGGCCACCGCGCCGTTGAGGTCGACAATGTGCAGCCGCCGGCTGCCGGCGGCGATCCACTGCTCGGCGATGGCAAGGGGATCGTCGGAAAAGATGGTTTCGTCGTCCATCCGGCCCTGTCGCAGCCGGACGCATTTCCCGTCTTTCAGATCGATGGCGGGTATCAGCAGCATTGGGTTCAGACGCTCCCGTCCCAGTGGACGAAATTCTCCAGCAGCCGCAGGCCGGCGTGCTGGCTCTTCTCTGGGTGAAACTGAGTTGCGAAGACGTTATCACGTCCGACCACGGAGGCGAACTCGCCGCCATAATCCGTGGTGCCGAGGACCACGTCGTCCGACCCCGGGTCGGCGTAATAGCTGTGCACGAAGTAGAACCAGCTGTCGTCGTCGATGCCCTGCCACAGCGGGTGCTCCCGGGCCTGACGGACACGGTTCCACCCCATGTGGGGGATCTTGAAACCCGGCCGCTCGCCGAGCAGGCGGCGAAAATGGCGCACCGCCCCCGGGTAGATGCCAAGGGTATCGACACCCTCGTTCTCCTCGCTGCGGGCGAGCAGGACCTGCATCCCAAGGCAGGCGCCGAAGAACGGTTTCTCTTTCAGGACGCGACGCAGCACATCCTCGAGCTCGTGAGCCTGGATCGCGCTCATGCAGTCACGCGCGGCGCCCTGACCGGGGAACACCACGCGCTCGGCCGCGCCGATGACGTCGGCATCGTCGGTAACCCGCACGCCACGGGCGCCCACGTGCTCCAGGGCTTTCGCCATGGAGCGCAGGTTACCCATTCCGTAGTCGATGACCGCAACTGTCATTGGCCGTGTGCCTTCAGAGCATGCCCTTGGTGGACGGCGTCACGCCCTCGATCCGTGGGTCCCGCTCGGCGGCCATGCGCAGGGCGCGACCCAGCGCCTTGAACACCGTCTCGGCAACGTGGTGGGCGTTGCGCCCGCGCAGGCTGTCCACGTGCACGGTCATCCAGGCGTGGTTGACCATCCCCTGGAAGAACTCGCGGAACAGGTCGACGTCGAAGTCCCCGATGCGGGCGCGGGGAAACTCCACGTTGAACTCCAGCCCGGGTCGGCCGGAGAAGTCCACGACCACCCGCGACAGGGCTTCATCCAGCGGCACGTAGGCATGGCCGTAGCGGCGGATGCCCTTCTTGTCGCCCAGCGCCTGCGCCAGGGCCTGACCCACGGCGATCCCCACATCCTCCACCGTGTGATGGGCATCGATGTGCAGATCGCCTTCGGCCTGGATATCCAGGTCGATAAGGCCGTGCCGCGCCACCTGGTCGAGCATGTGCTCGAGAAACGGGACACCGAGGGCGAGAGTGGATTCGCCGCGGCCGTCCAGGTTCACCGTAGCCCGAATGCGGGTTTCCAGAGTGTTGCGTTCGATGGTGGCGGTGCGCTGTGTCATCGTCGTGGTCGCTGCCTGTTACGTCCGGCGGAGGATACCATGGGTGCCCCAGTGTTGGGAGAAGGTCCAGGCAGGGAGCGACCGCCGGAAAAGGCGGCCTACGGCCGCGGCGGCACTTCCAGCCAGAACGTCACCGGGCCGTCGTTGACCAGTGAGACCTTCATGTCGGCGCCGAAACGTCCGGTCGCCGTCGGCGTTTGTCGACCCGCCGCCGCCGCCAGCGCCTCGAACAGTTGCCGCCCCCGCGCCGGATCCGCGGCGGGGGTGAAACTGGGCCTCGTCCCCTTGCGCGTATCCGCCGCCAACGTGAACTGGGGCACCAGCAGCAGTCCGCCGCCGGTATCTGTCAAAGAGCGGTTCATTCGACCGCTATCGTCCTCGAATATCCGGTAACCAAGCACCCGCTCAAGCAGCCGTGCCACCTGCGCGTCACCGTCACCACGCTGGACGCCTATGAAGGCCAGAAGCCCGGGCCCGATCTCCCCCACGGTCTCCCCGTTCACCCGCACAGCGGCTTGGGTGACCCTCTGCAGAAGCGCAATCATGGCCAACACCTACAGGTTTTGTCAGAAAATGCTTACACGAAGTATCTGCCGGCCCTGACAGCCAACGGCCGGCGCCGGTGGCAGTCTATAGCTGCAACTGCAGGACAGCAGATGCAGCCGAGCAGGATGCAACGGCGAAAACAAATAAAGCGCAGGGAAGCGGCGCCGCGACGGACAGGGAAATCCCCCGGCCTCCGGGATGAGGCATGCGGCGCGGATCACCTCCAGCCAAGTGAACCTACGCAAGCGCCGGTGCAAGGGAAAGCACCGGCTTTTTTTTGCGCCGTGTCAGCGGTTGGCTGACGGCGGCAACGCA
>JASFMS010000280.1:0-4178 GCA_050117435.1 Ectothiorhodospiraceae bacterium
GATTCGCCGCGTGGAGGTGGCACTGGGCGTTGGCTGCAGCGGCGTTCTGGTCAACCCGTGGCTGACCGGCCTGGACGCCATGCGCTGGTTGCGGGACGAAGCCGGCGTAGCGGTGATGGCCCATCCCGCCCTTACCGGCGCGTACCTCCACGGGAGCCACGGGATCGCCGCCCCCATTCTGCTGGGAGACCTGTTTCGCGTCGCCGGCGCCGACGCGGTCATATACCCGAACCCCGGCGGCCGGTTTGGGCTCTCCCGCCGGGAGTGTGAGACCATAAACACACATCTGCGGGAACCGCTGGGCGAACTGGCTCCCAGCCTCCCGACACCGGGCGGCGGGATGGATGTCGCCACCGCGCCCGGTTGGGCGCGACGCTACGGACGGGATACGATCTTCCTGATCGGCGGCAGCCTCTACGCCCGGGGCGATCTCACAGCCGCGACACGACAACTGCGAGAGGCCATCGACGCCTGAAATGTCCGAACAAGACCATTCCAAGGTGATTCGCGCCCACGGCTACCGCTGGGACAACGTCGCCCTTCGCGAATACAAGACCGAGGGCAGCCATTTCCGCGATATCACGCGGCAGACACTGCTCGGCGATTCCGACGACGAACAGGCGCTGAACTTCCTCACACGATATTTCGAGATCCAGCCCGGCGGGCATTCGACCCTGGAACACCACGAACACCCCCACTCCGTGGTGATTCTGCGCGGGCGCGGCGAAGTCATCCTCCAGGACCGCGTGGAAGCCGTGGGACCTCACGATGTCGTCTACATCGCCCCGTGGACGTTCCACCAGTTCCACGCCACCGGCGACGAGCCGTTGGGATTTCTCTGCGTTGTGGACAGGGAGAGAGACCGCCCGACGCTGCCGTCGGAAGACGACCTGGAGGCACTGGGCCGCACGGAGCGCGTGAGGGGGCGGCTGAAGGTGTAATCGGAAAGGACTGGAGGACTGAAGGACTAGACATAGCCCCGCGGCTAGGCTCGGGTCGCCAAGGCCTGGCCCGCCGGGTGCCGCCGAGCCGCAGTGCGGATAGGGATTCGAGCGCCGCCAAGTAGTTGAGACAGCCTTCCGGGCAGTAGGATGGGCAGAGCGCAGCGATGCCCATCGCGGATCGAATGATGCCGACAGGAAAGAAATCATCAGTCAGACAAGGCGATGTCGCTGTACTGACTTTAGTCCTCTAGTCCTCTAGTCCTTCAGTCCTTTTCTTTCCTCAACCCGCATACCCCGGCTCGTTGCCGGGCTTCCATTTGATGTTGCAGCCCATGCTCGGCCACTGCCGGGCCTTGATTTCCCGGCCCTCGAGAACGGCGTCGGCGGCGCTTCGCAGGTCCTCACCGGTTACCGGGTCGGGTTTGCCCGGCGTGCTGCTGTCGAACCGGCCGCGATAGACGAGGCGGCGGTCACGGTCGAAGAGGAAGAAGTCCGGGGTGCATGCCGCGCCGTAGGCTTTGGCCACCGCCTGGCTCTCGTCGTAAAGATAGGGAAACGGGTAGCCCACCTGCGCTTTCACCTCGCGCATGCGCGCGGGATCGTCGTCCGGGTGCGTCTCCACATCGTTGGCGTTGATCGCCACCAGGGCAAGACCCTTCGCCTGATAGTCCACCGCGAAAGCCGCCAGCGCGTTCTGGATATGTTTGACGAAGGGGCAGTGATTGCAGATGAAGGCGACAACAAGCGCGGACGCGTCGGCGAAGTCCTCCAGCGCAACGGTGTTGCCCTCCGTGTCGGGCAGAGAAAACGCCGGAGCCGGCGTTCCCAGGGGCAGCATGGTGGATTCCGTTTTCGCCACGACAGACCTCCGTTGCTCAGTCATTCATGCGTCGTCGACACCGTAACACGGACGCCCCGGCCGCCCAGGACCCGAACCTACTCCGGCGCGACCACGCCCTGCCGCCGGCGGCTTCGCGCTTCGGCGATACGCGCATTGATGTCCCGCATCTTCGCCTCGTAGTCGTCCGCATTGGTGCCCATCAATGCATCCCAGATATTGAAGTACAGCATGTAATGCCCGCGACCGCGCGTGTGGTGCATGTTGTGGTGCGTACTGGTGATGAACCACTTGCCGATCCAGGCCGGGTAGAACTCGTAGCCGAGATGACTGACGACGTTGAACACCGTCAGGAACAGGATGTAGCCGGCGAACGCCAGAGGATGCACGGGCATGACGAAGGCGAGCGGCGCCACCCAGGCCACTTCCACGATGGCCTCCCAGGGATGGAATGCGTAGCTGGCGAACGGCGTGGGGTTCACGAACCCGTGGTGAAGCTTGTGAACATGCCGGAACACCCTGGGGTGATGCATGAAGCGGTGGGCCCAGTAGTAGTAGCTGTCATGCACCAGAGCCATGATCGCGATGCTTGCGGCGAACCACCCCCATCCGTAGGCGCCGATGTCCGTGTACACGGCAGTCAGGCCCAGACGGGTGAGAAACCAGAGCCCGGTCAGCAGTACCGTGAAAAGGGCAATGGACAGTGTGGAAAAGCCGAGCTCGCGCAGCGGCCTGGGCCGGCGCAGGGGTTTGCGCTGGATCCGGTGGGCGTCGTAGCGCTCGGGCCCCCAGCGCCAGAGCGTCAGGTAGCTCAGACCGGCAATCACGAGATAGTGGCCGTAGAACAGCGCGAAAATCACGCCCGCCGCGGCAGGCATGTCAGCGGCAATCGAAAGCATACAACCCCCTTCGCATTTCCTGCGCTACTTCTTCGTCCAGCCGCCGTCGGACTTTCTGTAATACCACCCGGACGGTGCCTTCTGGATCCACTGCCGGGCGAATACTTGCCGGATGTCGGCTTCCCACTCCGGGTGGCCGTTCGCCCGGGCAATTTCGGCATAGAGCGCGTTGCGATCCCGATTCTCCGCCGCCACCAGCCGCCGCACTTCCCCGCGCTTCGGCAACGGCACCGCATTCAGATCGCGCACCTCGATCAAAGCGTCCCGGGTTAGGCCGATGGCGCCGGCGTCGTAGTACGGTTTGAGCTGGCTGTGCCGCTTCTCCATGGCGTTGGTGATCTTCCGGATCGCCGGCGAGGAAATGTCGATATTCGGCTCCGCCGCATGCGCTACCGGAATCAGAGCGGACATCAGCTGCCCGCCCAACGCCATCGCCTGCTGCTGCCACTCCGGTATGCGGCGCGACTGGGGCTCCGGCGAAGCCTCGGGCGTCTGGCCGTCGGGCGTCTTCTTCGCCGGCGGGCTTTCCGCCCCCGGCTGCTGCCCCCAGACATCCTGGATGATACGGTCCGCCGCCTTCTCCGCCGCCACGGCGGGGAAGTAGACGTTGATCGTCACGCAGGCGGCGACCACCTGGAGGACGAACACCAGCGACAACACTCTGAATGGACGCACAGCAGGACTCCCCTATTTGCCCGACGCTTGCCCGCCTCACTTTACCACCGGCGCCGCCGTGGTCACGCTGCGCAGCTGCTCCACCAGCGTGGACCAGCGCACAGCCCTCTCGTGGCCCACCACATCCACCCGGGGCAGCCCGCTGCCGCGCACGATATAGTAGCCATCGTCCACCGGCGCGAGCCCCTTCATCAGGCAGACATCCTCTTTCAGCACGCACCCCAGTCCGATGCGGTCGTAGGAGAACCGCTCGAAGAATTTGAGAAACCCCTGAGACAGTACCGCCGCGGCTCCGCCGCCACCGATGCTCGCCAGGTTCTTCACGGCACGCTGGCTGATTCGGTGGTCACGGCGGTCATTGTCAGGGGTGTAGAACCACGCGCGAAACTCGGCAGGCTGCCAGCCAATGAGCCTGAGATTGTCCACGTCTCCACTGAGGCTACCGCTGATACGGCCGAAATCGAAGGTATCCGTGAGCGCCTCGAGATCCAGACGCCGGAGATGCACCCGAGCGGAGACTTCCGGCAGCTCACCCAGGGGATCCTGCAACGACAGACCGTCCACGCTGACTTCACCGCCGAACACGCTGGCCGTGAGCTCGCCGCCGAGACGCGCCACGCCGTTTCGATAGGTCAGCGTTGGCAGTCGCCCTGAAAGCTTTCCTCTGAACACCGGCCACCCCAGCGCCCGGGAGAGCGCGCTCATGTTCAGCGGCTCCAGCTCGGCGTCGAGAACCGCGCTACGATCTCCATCGGCGCCCTGGTGGAGCTCCAGACGGTGCAGCAGCAAGGCGCCGTCAAGCATCGGTATCCGGCTCGGCCG
>JASFMS010000281.1:0-4155 GCA_050117435.1 Ectothiorhodospiraceae bacterium
TCGAGCACTCCCGCCGGCCGCGGTAGGGCCAGCAGATCCTTGGGAATGTGGGTGATGAGCCCGCCGAGCACCGCCGCCACCAGGATCGTGGGGAGGATGTGCGGATAGCGGCGTGCGAACAGCAGCCCGATGACCGCGGCCGTCATGCCGTCCCCCAGCGACGTGACCCACCAGGCGATGGTCTCCGGCAGCACCGTGCCGGCGTCGTTGATCAGCCGGAACAGAGCTACGTTGAGCGAGGTCGTCTCGAGAATCACGGCGGCGGTGAGCGCAGCCGCGATCACCGCCAGAAATACCGCCGCGTCGCGGTGCGTCAGCCGTGCCGCCTCTGCGCTTTGAAGGCGTTGCGAGAGTTGCTCCAGGAACCGCCGATATCCGGCCGCGATACTCATTTCGTGTCTCCTTGCGACGCGGCCCCGCGTTCATGCTCTGGATGACCCGACGCGTTTGCCTTGGCGAACGGCGCCCCCTGGGGGATCGCCTGCGCCGCAAGGCCCGCCGCCAGCGATGTGCCGAGCAGCAGCAGATGCAGGCTGAGGGCCGCCGGAAGGGCGGTTTCCGGCGCCAGGCCGCCCAGCGCGAGGCCTGCCACGACCGCCGCTTCATAGCTTCCCAGGCCCGCCCAGCTGTGCAGGGGCAGCACGCTGCTGAGGTCGCCGAGCGTTGCCGAAATCCAGGCGAGCCCGGCTCCCGTTCCCGCCAGTGCCGATAGCGCCCATGCCAGCGCCGCGAGCTTGATGAGCCAGTTGGCCGCCGACCAGGCCCAGAGGGCGGCGAAGCGACGCCCTTCCGCGGGGAGCCCGCTCAGCAGGGTGTGAAGCAGGTGGGTGAGCCGTCCGCGATCCGGAAGCGCGTCCAGATGACTCTGCAGGGCCCGGGCGACCAGCCACCCGGGAACCAGCGCTGCCAACGCCGCAACGGCCGCCGCCAGCCACCAGGCCGAACGGTCCAGAGCCGCATAAGCGCCGAGTCCCAGCCACAGTATGGTGTGCAGATCCAGGGTGCGGAATACCACGAGAGTGGCCACTGACCGGGACACGGGAATGTTGTACTGACGGCGCAGCAGCAGCGGGAAACTGGCTTCGCCGGCCCGCATCGGAAGCAGGGTGTTGTAGAGGTTGTGCTGCAGCACCAGCCGGAGCACCCGCATGAACCCGCCGCGTACCTCCGGCAGCGCGGTGCCTACCCGGGCGGCCCGCATGGCGTGGCTGAGCAGGATACCGGCCACCGTGGCGGCGATGGTCAGCGGCGCCAGCTGCTGCCAGGGCTGCAGCAGCGCTCGCCAGCCCACCCACCACTGTATGGCGCCCGCCAGACCGGCGGTCAGCACGAGCGCGAGCAGCTGGGCGGACCAGCGCCGCCAGGCACTGCCGGCGCGTTTCGGCGTCGCTACCGGCACGGGTCCATCCGACTCCTGGTCATGGTTCGCAGCCCCCTCAGCTTTCATCGAGCACGCGTACCAGGGCGATACCGCCCTTGCGGTAGAGCACATGGTAGGCGTTCAGGTCCTCGAGCCGGTCGACGCGGGTGTACACCAGGTCCCCGGGCGTCGGTTCCCGGCTCAGGGTCGGGCGGCCCAGATAGACGCTGAAGCTGGGCATGCGGATGCGGTAGGCAACCACCGGCGCGTCCAGTTCGCGAGCCACCATCGCCGCCTGTTTGACGGGTACCTGCTGGAGCTCGGCGACGGCGGGCAGGAGGGAGTTCATGATGACCACCGCCTGGATGGCCCCGGCCGCCACCAGCCCCTGGGCCGGCGTCCAGCGGCGCCACAGCGCCAGCGCGAGGACAGCGGCAACGCCGGCGATGCTCCAGATGGCGTAGGCCGTGCCGAAGGCCTCCGGGTATCGGCTCAGCAGGCTGCGGTCGTAGTCCGAACCTACCTGAGGAAGCACATGGGGCATGAGCAGCGGTAGCGACGCCACCACGGCGAGAAAGAGCACCGGCGGGGTGAACGCCAGCCAGCGGGAGCGCAGCCGGTCTCGGTGCCGGGCCATGAGGATGAAAAGGGGCGTGCCGCCGTAGAGGATGTAGTGCGGCAATTGGGTGCCGGACAACGAGAATACGACGAATACCATCAGGAACCAGATCCAGAGGTAGCGGTCCAGCGCATCTGCGCGCATGCGGCGAAGCGTCGGCAGAATCGCGGCCAGAAGGCCGGTGTAGGGCAGTACGGCCAGGGGAGTGACCACCAGATAGTAGTAGAGCTCCCCGCCGTGGCTCTCCATGGTGTCGGAAAAGCGGCCCAGGTTGTGTTTCAGAAAGAAGCCGTCAATGAACGCCTGTCCCTGATCCAGGTATTCCAGCACGTACCACGGCAGGGCGATGGCGAGCAGCACCAGCCAGCCGAGCGGATTGAAGGCCGCGCGCAGCCAGTCCCGCCAGCGGCCCATGGAGAGATAGAAAAGGAAACTGGCACCCACCGGCACGGCGACGGCGATGGGTCCCTTGGTCAGAAAACCCAGCGCCATGAACGCGAAAGTGGTCAGCAGGCGGCCCCGGCTCGGCTCCAGGTAGTAGCGGTAGACCCAGAGGCCGGACAGCCCGATGAAGAGATTCAGCACGGCATCGGCGGTGGCGGCCCGCGCGATCACGGTCACGACCAGGGAAGAGGCCAGGATCAATGCGGCGAAGAGGCCGGTGCGGGTGTCCTCCACCCGGCGGGTAAAGGCGAAGACGGCGAATGCCCAGAGGGTGGCGGCGATGGTCGAGGGTAGCCGGAAGGCCCACTCGGTGATGCCGAAACCGCCGGCGCTGGCGGCCTGCAGCCAGTAGATGAGAATGGGCTTGTCGAACCGCGGTTCACCGTTGAGGTACGTGGTGACGTAGTTCCCGCTTGCCAGCATCTCGCGGGTGGCCTCGGCGAACGCGCCTTCGTCCAGGTCGAACAGCGGGAAGGACCCCAATCCGTACCAGAGCGTGGCCAGCGTGAACGCCAGGAGAAGCCACGCGGCCGGGGTGAGGCGTTCAGTCCAGTGAAGCTGCATCGGGGTCGCGGCTCGGTTCGTGCCAGTCGTCGGCGCCGGCGGGGGACTCCTCGGGCAGCGCGATGTAGGGACGCCGGTTGGAGGATTCGAAGTACGTTCGTGCCACCAGCTCGGCGAGCACGCCGGTGGTGAGGAACTGGATGGAGGCGATCAGAAACAGGATCGACACCATGAACAGCGGCCGGCCGCCAATGTCCTCGCCGAGTATGAACTTGACGTAAGCCAGATAGACCATGGGTAGCCCGCCCAGCAGGCCGAAAAACAGGCCGATCGAGCCGAAAAAATGCCCCGGCCGGGCCCGGTACTTCATGAAGAAGTACACCGAGAGCAGGTCGATGATGACGCGGAAGGTTCGCGACAGGCCGTACTTGGAGGCGCCGTGCTCCCGGGCGCGGTGGTTGACCACCGTCTCGCCGATTCGGTCCGGCGGCGTGATGGCGGCCATCCACGCGGGGATGAAGCGATGCATTTCGCCGTAAAGCGTGACCTGCTTTATCACGGAAGTACGGTAGACCTTGAGGCTGCAGCCGTAGTCGCTGAGCTGCACGCCGGTGGTGCGGCGGATAAGCCAGTTTGCGAGCTTCGATGGAAAACGCCGGATCAGCGTGTCCTGGCGGTTGCGCCGCCAGCCCGCCAGCAGGTCGAGGTCGTCGCGTTCCAGTTGCTCCACCATGCGCGGGATGTCGGCCGGGTCGTTCTGCAGATCGCCGTCCAGCGTGGCGATGAAGCGGCCCCGGGCGGCGTCCAGTCCGGCCTGCATGGCCGCGGTCTGGCCGTAGTTGCGGGACAGGCGGACGACACGCACGTGTCCGCCGTAATGCGCCGCCTGCTCGGTCAGCGCTCGCCCGGTTCCATCCCGGCTGCCGTCGTCCACGAGGATCAGCTCCCAGGGGCCGGGGTAGCCGGCCAGGCTGTCGTGCAACTGCGCGAGCAGCGGGGAGACGTTGTCGACCTCGTTGTACAGCGGGATCACCACGGACAGCGAATGCGGCGGTCCGCCAGTGTGGTGAGTCATAGATCAATTCTCCGGTTGAGAGCCGCAGCGCCGGCACGCCGCTGAACTGGATGAGCGCGGGATTGTACTAACCTTCGCGGAACCATTGCCACGTCCGAGGGGTTACGGCGGCGTTCCGTCACGCTCGTGCGGCGCCGAAAAGCCAGGTTACCC
>JASFMS010000282.1:0-4150 GCA_050117435.1 Ectothiorhodospiraceae bacterium
AGTCTGGGCGCAACATTCTTGAGCGGGCTAGGCGTCTGCGGCCAG
Organism: Ectothiorhodospiraceae bacterium; assembly: GCA_050117435.1. Lineage (GTDB taxonomy): Bacteria > Pseudomonadota > Gammaproteobacteria > Nitrococcales > Nitrococcaceae > JASFMS01. The sequence goes on from JASFMS010000282.1 coordinate 46, forward strand.
GCGAGCTACTACAGGCCTCGGCGAGTCCAGTGCCCGGCGGGTTCGTGTTCCCCGTGCGGCGCTGGGAAAATGATGGGCATCACTGCGTTCTCCCCATCCTGCTCGGCAGGGCAATTGCCGCAGCGGCGGTACCGTAGGGTGGGCAGAGCGACAGCGATGCCCATCATGCCCGATGTGCGCGTGAATCGTGGCACTCGCAGCATGCGGCCGATTTCCTCACAAGTTCTCATTCCCCGGGCTTCGGGCTTCATGCCCGCACGAGCACATCTCCCGAAACGGCCGCACGGCGCCGGCACGCGTTGAGGAACGCTTTCGCCTCCCATCGATCAACGGAACCGACGAGCACCCATCCGGGCGTCCGCCCGGCGTCGCTGGTGACACGCCCGGAGTACCGCTTGTCGGCTGTTGCGGTGAAAACGGGAAGAGGCGGGGAACGATATATACAAAAACGGGACAAACCTTATACGCCCAAGCAAAGGGCGGATTGCCATGGAGAGCAAAAGTCATGAACGCATCACTCACGTATCCCCTTCGTCAGCTGGCGATTGCGTTGCTCGCAACCTGCGCCCTGGTGGTTTCCCAGGCCCACGCGGGGGGCAACTACAGCTCCGAAAAGCAACAGAGCGGCAACATCGTGGAGACGGCCGCCGCGGCCGGACAGTTCGAAACCCTTCTGGCGGCAGCCAAGGCGGCGGGCCTGGTGGAAACCCTGAGCGGCCAGGGCCCGCTGACGGTGTTTGCGCCGACTGATGAAGCCTTTGCGGCACTGCCGGAGGGCACCGTGGACTCGCTCCTGAAGCCGGAGAACCGGGATCAGTTGCGGGCCATTCTCACCTATCACGTCGTACCCGCTTCGGCGATGGCGGCGGACGTAGTCAAGATGGACAAAGTCACCACGGCGAACGGACAGGACCTGAGTATTCGGGTAGACGGTGACAGCGTCATGATCGGAGAAGCCCGCGTTGTGAAGGCGGACGTGAAGGCGAGCAACGGCGTCATTCACGTCATCGACAAGGTGCTGATTCCCGCCACCTGAGGCCGCTCACCGGATTCATCCGGGGTTGTATGGAATCAAAAAGGCCGCCCTGTGGGGCGGCCTTACTTTTTGTGTCCTGGTGTGAATTGCCGGGGCTAGGGTGTCGCGCTACAGATCGTTTGCGCGGTAGAGATCCTGAACCAGTCGCAGGGTCTCGTCGAAAAGCCACTGAGCACCGTCGCTGTCCATCAGCTTCTTTCCATGGAGCAGCGCAGTAGCCTCCCGATGAATGTCCACGAGGTGGCCCAGTCGGCGCCCCGACGCGACCTTTCTGCAGAGCGTGGCGAATGGGATTTCCTCAAGGTCGGACAGCCTACTCTGTCCTTTTGGCAGCAACTCCCGGCGGACGCAGATGTCCCGCACCGTAACCTCGACGATCGCGCAACATAGTGCGCACACTGCGCTGGTCTGACCCGAAGCCAGGCCGGCCTGCGCCTCCTCCAGCATGCGTTCCGTTGTCAATGGAAGGGATGCTTCAGGCATCGCGGAGGGATAGGGCGGGCCATCCACCGTGTTCACGTGTCGCTCCTCTACGTTTGGCGGTCGGGCGTCAGGCGAAGCCGGGCGGATTCCATTCTTCCATCATCTTGCGCCGCGACGCCTCCAGACGCTCCGACATGAGGTTGGAGAATCGCTTGAGAACAGCGTACCCCACGGCGGGGTCGGCCTCGCAGCGAGCCAGTATGGCGTTGCCGTCGAACTCCAGAAGTTCGGTCGGTTCATCCGCCCTGGCCTGAAACGTCCACTCGTACGGGGGGATGAGCCACGACCAGCCCAGAATCTTGCCGCCGCCCAGGTGCTGTACTTCGAGAGACGGCCCATAGATGGCGGGGATCTCGATGGCAATGGCACCTTCCCGGATCAGGTAGAAATGCTCGGCACGGTCTCCCTGGACGAACAACACCTGATCCTTGTCCAGGTGCATCTCACGGCTGGCGCCGGCGAGAAGGTCGATGACGCCTGCGCTCAGTCCGGTGAAGAATTCGTGCTTCTGCAGATAGTCGGCAATGTTCGCTTTGGACATGGTCTGTCTCCTTGTCCTTTACCCGTTGGTTATCACTCGAGTCTCTAACACATCCACCCAGCGTCGCGGGAGGGAAGATCGGTGCAGCGACCGCTCGTCGACCGGAGGCGCCTCCCAAGAGCGGTCCGGGCTCGGCACAACGTTTCGTTTTCGCAGCGAAACCGTGCACAATTAACGCCGAAAAAGCTTTTTGGAATTAATTCGGAATTGATCGACATAACAATAGGTTAAATTGTCTATTACCGTGCATGATGAACCCTTGATATGGGTCAAAACAGTGTCTTCGGGCACTTGCACGCTCCAAGCCCACCACTAATACTTTTTTACGGTTGTCGGTATCCGGTGAACGGGTCCGGAACCAGTGAGAACGTACGGAAGCAAACCTACGACAGAATGAGTCGGATCGTTGAATCCGGCGGAGGTTGTAAGCATGAAAGCCAAATGGATTGTGGCGCTGTTCGCGCTTCTGATGGCCACGGGTGCCATGGCCCAGTCGCAGATGATGAAGAGTATGGACAAGGACGGCGACGGCATGATCAGCGAACAGGAGGCGGCGGCAAAACCCGATCTTGCCAAGGACTTCCAGAAGTACGACAAGAACGGCGACGGCACTCTCGAGGAAGCCGAATTCTCCCAGTTTGAATGCCATGCGGAGAAGACCTGTCCCTGAGCGCAAAGGCACGCATCTGGTGTCATTTCGTGGGACGCTCCGCTGTGCGGAGCGTCCTTTTGTTCGGACATCATGATGAGACGTATGTACCCATATGGCCGTCATTGCGGCTAGGTCGGCCTTGCCGCGGTCTGCGGCGTCTCCGAGTTACCCACGATCGCCGCCACCTGTTCCGCACTCAGGGTTTCTTCCGCCAGCAACTTCGCAACCATTTTATCGAGAATGTCTCGGTGACCGCGCAGGGTGTTGCGCGCGAGTTCCTCCATGTCTCCGAGAAGGCGCCGAATTTCCGTGTCCACCAGTTCGGCGGTGCGTTCGCTGAAGTCTTGCTGTTGGGCAATCTCGCGCCCCAGGAACGGCTGGGATTCCCCGCGCGGAAAGGCCGCGGCGCCCAGTTTCTCACTCATCCCCCACTCCGAGACCATCTTGCGGGCGAGATCCGTCGCCTGCTTCAGGTCCGCCTGTGCGCCGGTACTCACTTCACCGTAAACCAGTGACTCCGCGACGCGCCCGCCCAGCATGACGGCGATCCGGTCGCGGAGATAGCTTTCCTTCATGTTGTATCGGTCGTCGGTCGGGCGCTGCTCCGTTGCCCCAAGCGCCCGACCTCTGGGAATTATCGTCACCCGATCCAATGCGTCGGCGTTGGGCAGGAGGTAGGCGAGCAGGGCGTGTCCGGATTCGTGGTAGGCGATGACCTCCTTCTGTTCGTCGCCCAGAACTTCTTCGCGCTTGTCGCCAAGGACGAGTTTGTCCCGGGCCTGCGCAACGCACCGGTCGTCGATGGCATCCAGCCCCAGGCGGCCGGCGAGCAGGGCGGCCTCGTTCATGAGGTTTTCCAGGTCCGCGCCGGAAAACCCCACGGTGCGTTCGGCGAGTCTGTCCAGATCCACGTCGTCTGTCAGAGGCTTGTTGCGGGCGTGTATGCCCAGGATGGCCCTGCGGGCGCGTTTGTGCGGCAGCTCAATCGTCACTTTGCGGTCGAACCGGCCGGGTCGCAGCAGCGCCGGATCGAGCACATCCGGCCGGTTCGTCGCGGCAATGACGACGACGCTTTCGTTGGCCGCGAAGCCGTCCATCTCGGAGAGGATCTGGTTGAGCGTCTGCTCGCGTTCGTCGTGGCCGCCGCCCAGACCCGCGCCGCGGGCGCGTCCGATGGAGTCGAGCTCGTCGATGAAAATAATGGCTGGGGACTCGGCCTTTGCGTTGTTGAACATGTCGCGTACCCGGGACGCGCCGACGCCCACGAACATCTCTATGAACTCGGAGCCGCTGATGCTGTAGAAGGGCACGCCGGCGTCGCCGGCCACGGCCTTTGCAAGGAGGGTCTTGCCGGTTCCGGGCGGCCCCATGAGCAGAACCCCTTTAGGGATTT
>JASFMS010000283.1:0-4145 GCA_050117435.1 Ectothiorhodospiraceae bacterium
ACGCTGGCCGTCGAGCAGCTGATGCAGCGCTACTATCGCACCATCATGCGGCTCAACCGGCTCAACGAGATGCTCCTGCAACTGTATCAGGAGGCCATTCTCTACGCCGACGTCGACGAGGCACCACAGCTTCTCAACAAGCGATTCCAGGTGAAACGGGGCTTCATCGAGGTCACGCACCCGAGTGTGTTCCGCCGCTACCCGTTCGCGCTGCTGGAGGTGTTCCTGCTGATTCAGCAGCACCCCCATATTAAAGGTGTTCGCGCTTCCACCATCCGTCTGATCCGTCGTAACCGTGACCTGATCGACCAGCGCTTCCGCCGGGATCTGCGCTGCCGTAGCCTGTTCATGGAAATACTGCGCCAGCCCTCGGGCATTACCCATGAGCTGCGGCGCATGCACACCTACGGCATTCTGGGCCGATACCTGCCCACTTTCGGCCGCATTACCGGGCGCATGCAGTACGATCTTTTTCACGTCTATACCGTGGACTCGCATACGCTAATGGTGGTCCGCAATCTGCGGCGCCTGGCCTGCCCGGAATTCGCCAACGAGTTCCCTTTCTGCAGCCGGCTCATGCAGCAGGTCCCCAAACCGGAGCTTCTGTATCTGGCCGGCCTTTTCCACGACATCGCCAAGGGGCGCGGCGGTGACCACTCCGAGCTGGGCGCCCAGGACGCCTACGAGTTCTGCCGGGAGCACTCCCTCTCCCGCTACGACAGCCGCCTGGTGGCATGGCTGGTCCGCCATCACCTGCTGATGTCCATGACGGCCCAGCGCAAGGACATCAGCGACCCGCAGGTCATAAACGAGTTCGCCCGCCGCATGGGCGACCACCAGCACCTGAACTACCTCTATCTGCTGACGGTAGCCGACATCCGCGGCACCAATCCGGCGTTGTGGAACAGCTGGCGCGAGGCACTGCTGCGCGAGCTGTTCCAGCTCACCAAACGCGCTATCCGGCGCGGCCTCGGCAACCCGATAGACGAAGAGGAACTGGTGGCGGAAACCCAGGCCAAGGCACGCCGCCTGTTGCGCCAGCGCGGACTGCATCACATGACCGTGCGTTCCATCTGGCGGCACTTCACGCCGGACTATTTCCTGCGCTACGCCGCCGAGGAGATCGCCTGGCATACGGCAGCGATCCACGAGCACCGCGCGTACCCGCATGAGCCACTGGTTCTCATCGACCCGGTGAGCAGCCGCGGCGGCACGGAGGTGTTCGTGTACACCCGCGACCGGGACAACATTCTGGCGCTAACCGTGTCGGCGCTGGACCAGCTCGGCCTCGACATCCAGGACGCACGCATCATCACCACGGAAAACGGCTATACGCTGGACAGCTACCTGGTGCTCGAGGACAACGGCCAGCCCATCGAGGGCGCCTACCGCGGAAGCGAAATCACCGACCAGCTGCGACGCACTCTGGTGGACATCGAGCGCCTGCCCCATCCATCCACCAGAACTCTGCCGCGGCGGCTGCGCCACTTCAGCACGGAGACCCAGGTGAACTTCTCCGACGATCCGCACAACGCGCGCACCGCCATGGAGCTTATTACCGGCGATCAGCCCGGCCTGCTGGCCCAGGTCGGCTACACCTTCGCGCAGCGGGGCATCCGCGTTCAGAATGCGAAGATCGCCACCATCGGCGAGCGCGCCGAAGACGTTTTCTTCATCACCGACCGGGGAAACGAGCCGCTCTCCAGGGAGATGCAGACAGAACTGCGCCAGGCCCTGCTGGAACTGCTTGACGACGAGGAAGACGTTATGGCCCGGGCCGACGGGGTCTGACTCGCGGCACGGAGTTGCCTATACTTCCGCGCTCTGTCTTCCACGCAAGCACCGGGAACACGGCAATGAACCCCGACCTGGAACGGCTCCAGCCCTACCCCTTCGAGCGTCTGGCCGAACTGAAAGCCGGCGTGGTGCCGCGCACAGACGCCTCCCATATCGCACTATCCATCGGCGAGCCGCAACATCCGACGCCTCACTTTCTCACCGAGGCGTATATCAGCCACGCCCACGGTCTCGGGCGTTACGCCGCGACCGGAGGCACGCCGGAGCTGCGACAGGCCATCTGCGACTGGCTTTCGCGCCGCTTCGAAATACCCGGCAATGCGCTGGACCCGGATCGCCACGTGCTGCCCGTCAACGGAACACGGGAGGCCCTGTTCGCCGCCGCGCAGGCAATCGTGGATCGCGACCGCAACGCCGCCGTGGTTATGCCCAACCCGTTCTATCAGATCTACGAGGGGGCGGCGCTGCTTGCCGGTGCGCAACCCGTGTATCTGAACACGCCCCGGAACGACGCCTTTCTGCCCGATCCGGACGCCCTGGCCACGGATGTATGGGAGCGTTGCCAGCTCGTCTACCTGTGCTCCCCCGGCAATCCCACGGGCGCCGTCATGCCCCTGGAGCGCTGGCGCCGCCTGCTGGAACTCGCGGACCGGCATGACTTCGTCATCGCCAGCGACGAATGTTATTCCGAGATCTACCCGGAGGAATCACAGCCACCGCTCGGGCTGCTGCAGGCATGCCGGGAACTCGGCCGCGACGACTTCGCCCGTTGCCTGGTGTTTCACAGCTTGTCCAAGCGGTCCAACGCCCCCGGCCTGCGCTCCGGATTCGTCGCCGGGGACGCATCGATTCTGCGCCGTTTTCTGCTCTACCGGACGTATCACGGCTGCGCCATGCCGCTGCAAACCCAATGGGCCAGCATCTCGGCCTGGAACGACGAGGCCCATGTCCGGCACAATCGGCAGCTTTATCGGGAGAAGTTCGCCACCGTCGCCGATATCCTCGGGCCGGTGCTGGAATTCGACCTCCCGGGCGCCGGCTTCTACCTGTGGCCGCGCACGCCGATTGACGACGAAGCCTTCGCGCGGGGCCTGTTCGAGGCGGAGAACGTCACCGTGCTGCCCGGCAGCTATCTCTCGAGGGAATGCGACGGCGTGAACCCCGGTCGGCGGCACGTGCGCATCGCGCTGGTTGCCGAACCCCGGGAATGCGCCGAAGCCGCCCTGCGCATCAGACGTTTTGTCGAGGCGCTCTGACAGGGGCCGGCCTCGAAACCGAACAACAACCTTACTGGAGTGACTCCATGGATCAGCTCAGGAACGTCATCGAAGAGGCCTTCGAAAACCGGGCCGAGATCAGCCCCACCCAGGCACCGGCGGGGGTACGGGAAGCGGTTGACGAAGCCCTCCGCCTTCTTGACGCCGGTGAGGCCCGCGTCGCCGAGAAGCGGGGCGACGACTGGCAGGTCAATCAGTGGCTGAAGAAGGCCGTGCTGCTGTCCTTCCGCCTGAACGACAACCAGGTCATGCGCGACGGGCTGACCAACTACTTCGACAAGGTGCCGCTGAAGTTCGCCGACTACAACAGCCGGGAACTGCGCGAGAGCGGCGTGCGCGTGGTGCCACCGGCCGCCGCCCGGCGCGGTGCCTACGTTGCCCCCGGCGTCGTGCTGATGCCTTCCTACGTGAATATCGGCGCCTACGTGGACTCCGGAACCATGGTGGACACCTGGGCCACCGTCGGCTCCTGCGCACAGGTCGGGCGCAACGTTCATCTCTCAGGGGGCGTGGGCATCGGGGGCGTGCTGGAGCCCCTGCAGGCCAACCCGACGATTATCGAGGACAACGTCTTCGTCGGCGCCCGCTCGGAGATTGTCGAGGGTGTGATCGTCGAGGAAGGCGCCGTCATCTCAATGGGCGTCTACATCGGCCAGAGCACCAAGCTCTACAACCGGCAGACCGGTGAGGTGACCTACGGCCGCGTCCCGCGCGGGGCCGTCGTGGTTCCCGGCAGCCTGCCGGCGGAGGACGGAAGCCACAGCCTCTATTGCGCGGTGATCATCAAGCAGGTGGACGAGAAGACTCGCAACAAGGTTGGAATCAACGAGCTTCTGCGCCCGTAACCGCGACCTGCCGGAACCGGTGCGGCCTCCTACAGGCCCGCCGGTTCCGCCTGTCCCCGACAGCGAGGACATCCGCGCGATGATCACTGTTTACGGTATCCAAACCTGCGATACCTGCCGTAAAGCCCGCCGCTGGCTGAAGAACAACGACGTGCAGCACCGGTTTCACGACCTGCGCAAGGACGGGCTCGACCCGGACACGCTGCGTGGCTGGATCGAGCGGGTC
>JASFMS010000284.1:0-4141 GCA_050117435.1 Ectothiorhodospiraceae bacterium
CAGCCTGGCGGCGAACGGCGATCTGGCAGGCCACAAGCTGCTTTTCTCCAACCGCTTCCGCGGGGATGTGATCGATGAACATGAGCTTGCCGGGTATCTGGGTGACAACGCCGTATTCACGCTAACCGGCGAAACCGCCCCCGGTTATGAGCAAGGGCGCATAGACCGCACGTTCCTGGAACGTTTCGTCCAGGATTTCGATCAGCACTTCTATGTCTGCGGACCGCCGGGGTTCACGAAATCGGTCTGCGACACGCTTGCCGAATTGGGTGCCGAGAGCGAGCGCCTGGTGATCGAGGGTTAGTCGGGCGGGAGCCCGCGTGGGGTGGGATAAGGAACGAATCCCACCGTTCGCTTTACGGCACCTCAGTCCACCGGCCCCGACCTCCAACTGGCGAGCCGTCCGGAACTGCGGGAGGCGGCCGGCGTCTCTCATCTGACGGAAGCGACGCTGGACGGCCGCCCGTGGGAAAAAACAGGTCGCTCCGGCTAGCCTGATCGGCTTCCGCGCGTTGTCCGCATACAGTAGCGTAGACGCCTTTGGCCAGCCTGGAGCCGCCTTCGATGAGCCTGACGCTCGGCATCGATACCGGAGGAACGTATACGGACGCCGTCCTGCTCGACGCGGGCCAGCGCGTCCGGGCCAGCGCGAAGGCGCTTACCACGCACGATGACCTCGCGCAGGGGATCGCGCAGGCGGTGGATCGGGTGCTGGCACAGGCGGATGAACCGGTCCGACTCGTCTCAATGTCCACCACGCTGGCGACGAATGCCGTGGTGGAAGGTCAGGGGCAGCGTGTCGCGCTGCTGCTCGTGGGGCAAGGACGTGAAGCGCTCTCGCGTGGCGGTCTGGGCGAGGCGCTGGGCGGTGACAGCGTCGTCTTCCTCAGCGGCGGGCACGACGGCAGCGGAAAGGAGGTCGAGCCGCTGGATCTTGCCTCGGCGCGCGCGGCCATCGAGCAGCATGCCGGGGAAGTGTCGGCCTTCGCGGTATCGGCGCTGTTCTCCGTACGCAATCCGGCCCACGAGCGGCGCCTGCAGGAGTTGATCGCCGAACAGACCGGTCTCCCGGTGTCCTGCGGGTATCACCTGTCCTCCGCGCTGGATGCGCCGCGCCGGGCGCTGACGGCACTCCTGAATGCGCGTCTCATTCCGCTGTTGACCGAGCTCATTGCGGCGGTACGCGGGCTGTTGGTACGCCACGCCATCGAGGCGCCGCTGATGGTGGTGCGGGGTGACGGGTCGCTGGTGAGCGCGGAGGTCGCACTGCAGACACCCGTGGAGACGATACTTTCCGGGCCGGCGGCGAGTCTGGTCGGTGCGCGCCACCTCGCCGGCGAGGACAACGCCGTCGTGCTGGACATCGGCGGCACCACCAGCGACATCGGCGTGCTGGAGGCGGGCGAAGCGCTGCGGCATCGCGAGGGGGCGGTGATCGGTGGCTGGCGCACGCGGGTCGATGCGGTGGATGTGCATACCTGCGGTCTGGGCGGTGACAGCCAGGTGAGCCTGGCCTTCGAGCCGCGATTCTCGATCGGTCCGCGGCGCATCGTGCCGCTGGCGCAGCTGGTGCACCAGCACCCGGGGCTGCTCGAGACACTGCAACGGCAGGTGGAGGAGCCGCAGCTGCGAGAGCATGCCGGACGCTTCGCACTGCGCCGGCGCCGGCCCCACGGTGGGCCAGACGCCCTCACGCGCAGTCAGCGCCAGATCTGGGATGCGCTGGCCGATGGGCCGATGGACCTGGTTCGGCTGTTTTCCGGGCACACTCGGCAGCGTGCCCTGGACCGGCTGGTGGAGCAGGGGATTGTCGGGCTGGTCGGCTTTACGCCCACCGATGCGGCGCACGTTGTCGGTGCCCGCTCGGACTGGTCCGTCGAGGCGTCTCTTGCCGGTGCCCAGATCCTGATCCGTCGCGCATGGAACCTGTGGGGCCGCCGCCTTGGCACCCCGGAAGAATTTTCCGCGGCGGTAATCGAGGGAGTGACGGAGGCGGCGGCCCGGCACGTGATGGCGGCGGCATTGGCCAATACGGGCGCGGCCCCGGACGGCGTGCCGGCCCCGGGCACGGCGGCCCTGATCGATGCCGCAATCGGAGCGCGCCCGACGCTGCCCGCCGTCGAGGCCGGCCTGCGGCTGCGCTGGCCTCTGATCGTAATCGGCGCGCCGGCGGATACGTACGCTGAGCGTATCGCCGAGCGCCTCGGCACGCGGCCGGTGCGCCCACCGCACGGCGAGGTGGCGAACGCCGTGGGGGCGGTCGTCGCCGGCGTCACGCAGCGGGTCACCACCGTCATCAAACCGCTGGAGGACGACCGTTACCGCGCTCACACGGAAGACGGCGTCGCCACCTTCGTAACGCTGGATGAGGCCGGCGCATGGGCTGAGTCCGAGGCCGCGAGACTCGCGCGGGCGCATGCCGAGGCGGCCGGCGCGGTGGACGTCGAGGTGGAGCTTCAGCGCAAGGACACCATCGCCCATGGCGTCGACGGTACGCGCGTGTTTTTCGAGGCCACAGTTACCGCCACCGCTCGCGGCCGGCCGGCACTCGATCGTGGGTAGGGCGCTGACACACGATTCGACTGGCACCGCGCGTATGGCGTCAGCCGCAATGGCAAACCAGGACGACGACTAGCGCATGACAATAGACAGTCACAACAGCTGCCGGTTGTATTACTCGCCGGACAGCGCGAATCTCATCGTCAGGATGGTGCTGGAGGAACTGCGCGTTCCGTATCTCTCCACGCTGGTGGACAGGGCCGCCGACGAGCACCGGTCGGAGGCATACAGGCGGTTGAACCCGCAAGGGCTGATACCGGTTCTGGTGGACGGCGACAGCGTGCTGTTCGAGACGGCCGCCATCGTCCTGCATCTGGTGGACCGCCACGCCGCCCTGGCACCGGGGCCGGGCGCGGCGGGTCGCGGGGAGCTGTACAAATGGCTGTTCTTTCTATCCAACACGCTGCACGCGGATCTGCGGGTGGCGTTTTACAGCCATCGATACCATGAGCGCCCGGAATGCCAGCCAGGCGTACGTGCCGCTGCCAGGTCCCGCGTCATCGGTCACTTTGAGTTGCTGGATGGGGTGATCGCCCGGCACGGCGGGCCATGGCTGCTGGAATGGGGACTGTCCGTCTGCGATTTCTATCTGGCCGCATGCGCGCGGTGGTCGGTGCTCTATCCGCCGGGCGAGGGGCTGAAGGAGCGGCGTCCGGTGGATTTCGCGCACTTGCGCCGTCTGCTGGAGCTTCTCGAGCAGCGCCCGGCGGTTGCTGAGGCGTGCCGTGAAGAAGGCATTGCCGACCCGTTTTTCACCGACCCGAAGCCGGCGCGCCCCAAGGAAGGGAGCGTTCTCTGAGAACTCGCCCGGCCACCGTCTTCTGTTGCGTCTTGCCGGGCGGTTGCGGATGTCACAGCTCCCGGGGCCGGTCGCGGTAACCGTGACAGGTTGGCTGGTAGACTGGCCAGCCTCGGCACAATTACCGAAACCCGATGATCGACGCTCCGGAGTTCCCGCGACAATGCCTGAACTGGCCATTGATCCCGACCTTCGGCTGATTGCCGCCCAGGCCGTCAGCCTGATTGCCCCTGGACTCTGTGTGCTCGCCTTTGCCGACAAGCGGGACAGCCGCCTGTTCTCCATTCTGCTGCTTGCGAACGTTGCTTTCGCGGCTCAGTTCGCCCTCTTCGGGAGCTGGGCCGCTGCGGGAATCACGCTCCTCATCGTCGTTCGCCTTATTCTGGTGCGGCGCTTCCGCGGCAGTGCACCCGTCATGGCCGGTATGCTGCTGGCGACAGTTGCTGTCGGCTGGCTTACATGGAATCGGCCGCTGGACGCGACCGCGCTCGCGGCCGGAGTGTTGGGCACCTACGGCATGTTCATGCTGCAGGGTGTGGCAATGCGGGTAGTGCTCGCCGGTGCGGCCTTGTGCTGGGTACTCAACAATCTGCTCATTGGTTCGGTCGGCGGCACGCTCGCCGAGTCCCTCGTCCTGGTCACCAACGCAATCACGATTGTCCGACTCATTCGAGACCGTCGACGGTGGGCCGCTGCGTGAGGCCGGGAGACCGTCCACGCTGCCCTGACGAAGTCCCACGCCACTCCTCGGGGAAGATGGCTGTCGGGATCGTTTTCAGCACC
>JASFMS010000285.1:0-4115 GCA_050117435.1 Ectothiorhodospiraceae bacterium
CGCTCGTCGCGCTGTTCGTTGTCGTGCCCCTCAAGGGAGGCCCTGTCGCCGCCGGATGGAATCCGTTCGTCTGGGTAACCGCATTCCTGATCAACGGCAGCTGGGGCGTGGGTACCGGGGTGTTTCTGCGCTGGGGTACCGGAATGGTACGCACGCGGCGTCATACTGCGGCGTAGTTCCCCGTATCGGGACCCGTCCGCCCGCTCAGAACCGATCCGCCGAGGCCCGGTTCCAGTCTTCCGCGTAGGCCGGATGCACCCCGCCTTCCAGCAGGGCGCCCCGCTCCAGATAGGGATAGAGCTGATCGTAGGGCACGGCGGGTCCGTTCTCCACGCGGTGGTAAATGAGACCCGGATTGAGGTCCGAGATGCGGCCCACGCCAATGGCGCCGACCAGATCGCGGAAGGCGGATAGCGTGTTGCGGTGGAAGTTGCGCACACGGGCGGCCTTGGTCTGCGGGTCCAGCGCACCGGCACGCACCGGGTCCTGGGTGGCGACCCCGGTGGGGCAGGTGTTGGTGTGGCAGCGCCGGGCCTGAATACAGCCGACGCTGAACATGAACGGCCTGGCGGCGTTGCACATGTCCGCTCCCAGCGCCATTTTCACCAGCATGTCGAAGCCCATGGCGACCTTCCCACTGGCGATGACGCGGATATCGTCGCGCAGATCGACGCCGGCGAGGCAGCTGTGCACGAATGGCAGCGCCTCGTTGATGTACGTGCCGAGGAAATCCGAAAACTCCAGCGGCGCGGCGCCGGTGCCGCCCTCGGCGCCGTCGATGACGATGAAATCCGGGCGGATCCCCGTCTCCAGCATCGCCTTGCAGATGCCCATGAAGTCGCTGCGCCGGCCGAGGCAGAGCTTGAAGCCGACGGGCTTGCCGCCACAGAGCTCGCGCAGCCGCGCGACAAACTCCAGCAGCCCCGCCGGCGACGAAAACTCCGGATGCGCCGCTGGCGACAGACAGTCCTCGTTCATCGCGACGCCGCGGGTTCGCGCGATTTCCGGGTTGATCTTCGCCGCCGGCAGCAGGCCGCCGTGAGACGGTTTCGCCCCTTGGGAGAGCTTGACCTCCACCATCTTCACCACCTCGCGGCCGGCCTGCTCGCGGAACTGCTCGGCATCGAAACGCCCGTCGCGGGTGCGGCAACCGAAATACGCCGTGCCCAGCTCCCAGACGAGATCGCCGCCGTGCTCCAGGTGGTAGGGACTTATCCCGCCCTCGCCGGTGTCCTGAGCGAAGCCGCCCAGTTTCGCTCCCAGATTCATGGCGCGCACGGCGTTGCCGGACAGGGAGCCGAAACTCATGGCGGAGATATTCAGCCGCGACGACTCGTAGGGCTGCGAGCACTGCGCGCCGCCGATACGCAGGCGCAGATCCGATTCCGGAACCTCTTTCGGCGCCATGCTGTGCTCGATGAAATCGAAGCCCGCTGCGTCCACGTCCAGGAGCGTCCCGAACGGCGACGTATCGTCCACGTCGTCGGCACGGGCGTTGATCACCGTGCGCTGCTCGCGGTTGAAAGGGCGCCCGCTCTGCTCGGATTCAAAGAAATACTGCCGCAGCTCCGGGCGCACGAATTCGAGCATGAACCGCAGGTGTCCGATTACCGGATAGATCCGCAGGACATTGTGCCGTGAACGCAGATCGGAAGCGCCGATCACGCACAACACGATCGCGGGAAGCCACCACCAGAGATGCTGCGGCGCAAACAGCGCGGCCAGAGCGCCCGTTACGGCTGTGAAAGCGACGAAACCGAAATACAGCTGGCGGGCCATGAATCGCGTACTCCTGGTGGACCGGGGCAAATGACCCTGTCGAGGGTAGCAACCGCGCCGGAGTAGCGGAACTCGACGCCGCCTGCGCTTTTCCAACCAACCAGGGAGACGCTCGGTATGGTATCCGGCCGGGTTCCGTGGCCATCACCGGACACTCAAAAGCGGGCGCCCGGCCCGCCCGCGCGACAGCGAGGCGTGTCATGGCAGACATTGCCCCCCGCGTAAACCGCATCAAACCGTCTCTGACCCTGCAGATCAATGCCGAGGCTGCCGCCATGCAGCGCGGCGGCGAAAATGTAGCCCGACTGGGCGCCGGCGAACCGGACTTCGACACCCCGGCACCCATCCGGCAGGCCGCGCACGACGCCATCGACGCGGGTTTCACCCGATACACCGCAGTCGCCGGCGACGAAGCACTGCGGGAGGCCGTGGCGGAGAAATTCCGGCGCGACAACGATCTGGTTTTCGACAGCGGCCAGATCCTCGTCACCTGCGGCGCCAAGCAGGCCCTTTACGACGTCTCCCAGACGCTGCTGCGGCCGGGGGACGAGGCCATCATTCCCCGCCCGTACTGGGTGTCCTACCCCGCCCAGGTAATGCTCGCGGAGGCGGAACCCGTTTTCGTGGACCTCAAGCCAGACGAGGGCTTCACCCTTGACGCCGCGCGCCTGGAAGCGGCGATGAGCGAGCGCACCCGCCTGCTCTTCCTCAACAGTCCTCACAACCCAACGGGTCGAATCCTCAGCCGGAGGGAACTGGAAGACGTAGCCGGGGTGCTACGGCGACACCCCGAGGTCTACGTGGTAAGCGATGAAATCTACGAACACATTCGCTGGAACGACCGTCCGTTCCTGAATCTCCTCAATGTTGCTCCGGACCTGGGGGAACGCTGCCTGGTGGTGAACGGGGTCTCCAAGGCCTACGCCATGACGGGTTGGCGTGTGGGTTTCGTCGCCGGACCGGAAGCGGTGATCAAACCGATGCAGAAAGTCCAGGGACAGAGCACGGCGGGCGCGTCATCGATCAGCCAACGGGCCGCCCTGGCGGCGCTCACCGGGGATCAGAGCCCGGTCGCGGAGATGGCGGCGGAATACCGGCGGCGCCACGAGCGCATCGTACCCGCGCTGAACCGTCTGCCGGGCGTCCGCTGCCCCGAATCCCAGGGAACCTTCTACGCATTTCCGGATTTCAGCGAAGCCATCGACCGCATGGGCGCGAAGGACGACATGGACTTCGCCGAACGCCTGCTGCACGAGGCGGAGGTGGCAGTGGTCCCCGGCAGCGGCTTCGGCGCCCCGGGTCATATGCGCGTGTCCTTCGCGGCAGCCCTGGAGACCATCGACACCGCCATGGACCGTCTGCAGACGTTTCTGAAGTAGACCATTCGCAGCAACACGAAGGAGAGCCGGCAATGCTTGTACGCAGGCTCGAGGAAATCAAGGGAACCCAGGACGAAGTGGACGACGGCCAGTGGATCAGCCGGCGTTTCGTCCTCAGCCGGGACGGCGTGGGCCACTCATTCCACGAAACCGTCATTCGCGCCGGCGAGGCGCTGCACATGCAGTACAAGAACCATTTCGAGACGGTTTACTGCATCGAGGGCGAAGGTGAAATCGAGGATCTTTCCGAGGGCGGCACCCACGCCATCCGCCCGGGCACGCTGTACTCCCTGACCAACCACCAGGAGCACGTCCTGCGTGCCCATACCGAGCTGCGGCTGGTCTGCGCCTTCACTCCACCGCTCGTGGGGCCGGAAACCCACGACGAGGACGGGTCCTACCCTCTGCTGAACGCAGACGGCTCCGTTCGGCGCCACTGAACCCGAGCCAACGGCAAATGCTCCGAGGAGGCGGTATGAGCGAGACCGTAGGAGACTTCATTGTCCGGCGCCTTGCCGAGTGGGGCGTGGAACGCGTCTACGGCTACTCCGGCGACGGCATCAACGGTGTGATGGGCGCACTGCGTCGTGCCGAGGACCGGGTCCGCATGATCCAGCCGCGCCACGAAGAGCTCGCCGCCTTCATGGCCAGCGGCCACGCCAAATACACCGGCAAGCCCGGAGTGGTGATCACTACCTCCGGGCCCGGCGCCATTCACGCTCTCAACGGCCTCTACGACGCCCGCAAGGACCACATGCCCGTCGTCGCCGTTGTCGGCCAGCAGGCACGCATCAGCATGGGGTCCGACTATCAGCAGGAAGTGGACCTGGCGAGCGTATTCAAGGACGTGGCCGACTATGTACAGACGCTTATGGCACCGGCGCAGACCCGGCATGTCATCGATCGCGCCATGCGCATCGCCCGGTCCGAGCGCACCGTCACCTGCGTAATCGTGCC
>JASFMS010000286.1:0-4108 GCA_050117435.1 Ectothiorhodospiraceae bacterium
CGCCAGGGCGTGGCAGAGAAAGGGGCCGAACTGGACGCGCTGGCAGCGGAACTGGGCATACCCGGAGAGGCCCTGGCGTACGTGGGAGACGATCTGGTGGACCTGGCGCCCATGAGCCGGGCCGGCCTGGCGGTGGCCGTCGCCGACGCGCACCCGCGGGTCCGCCGCGCGGCCCACTGGGTGACGGAGCGCCCCGGTGGGCGCGGCGCGGTGCGCGAGGTCTGCGAGTTGATTCTCGGCGCCCGCGGACAGCTCCAGAGGCTGATCAACGACCATGCCTGAACCGCGCCGTGCCGTCTTTCCCCTGGTGGTTGTCGCCCTCACGACCCTGGTGGTCTGGTGGGGGCTCGGCGAACGCCCTTCCGAGCCCACCGGGGAAAAGCCGGTAGCCGAGCCCCGGGCCCAGTACTACCTGACGGATTTCACGCTGCAGGCGAGTGACGCCGCCGGGGCACCCAGCTATAGGGTATCCTCTCCGTCAGCGGTCTATTTCCGCGGCGAGGACGTCTGGAACGTTACCGAACCCCGCTGGCGCTTTCGCACACCATCGAAGGCTCGCTGGGTCGGCCGGGCCGACGAGGGCCACATCCTGGAGGGCGGCGACAGACTCGACCTTGCCGGTGACGTGCACCTGCGTCGTCCCGAAGGTGACGGCGGACCGGTGGACATGGTCACACCCACGCTCACCGTCAAACCGCAGGAGGATTTCGCCCATACCGCGGACCCGGTAACGATTACCGGCCCCGGCTACCGTATCGACGGTGTCGGTGCCCGCGTCTGGCTGAAACAACAACGCATGGTGCTGCTATCCAAGGTAAAGGGCCGATATGACGGGCAACAGCGCGACCCCCGGGGAAATGCTGAATAATTCCCGCATGCCTCTGCGTTTCCCGAAACGCTCCGCGATGGCCGCCGCCCTTGTGGCTTTGCTGGGGCTGGTCAACGGTACGGTGCTTGCCGCCGCGCCTGTGGAGCCGATCACGCTGCAGGCCGACCACGCGGAACTGGACAACGCCAAGGGCGTCAGCGTCTACACCGGGGACGTGGTACTTACCCGCGGCGAACTGCGCATTACCGGCGACGTCATGCACGTCTATACCAACGCCGAGCGGAACCTGGAGAAAGTCGTGGTGGAAGGCGAGCCCGCCACCTACCGCGATCTCCCCGAAGGCGAGACAGAGTACGTCAAGGCGGAAGCGCCGCGGATGGAATACTTCGCCAGCGGGCCGGAGCGGGTTCGCCTTCTCGACGGCGCCGTGCTGCATCAAGGGCAGAACGAGTTCCGGGGCGAAACCGTCACCTACGACGTCGCCGCCGACCGCGTGAACGCCGAAAGCCGGAAGAGCGGCAACGACCGTATCCGCGTGAAGATTTACCCCAACGCGAAAAGCGACGCACAGGGCGGCGGCACGCAATGAGCGCCCAACCTCAGAGCGCCCCGGACAGCGAACTTGTCGCCACCGGCCTCACCAAACGATACCGTGGCCGCAACGTGGTCGACGGCGTGGACCTGCGCATCGCCGCCGGCGAGATCGTCGGACTGCTCGGCCCCAACGGCGCCGGCAAGACCACCAGCTTCTACATGGTCGTGGGCCTGGTGAAGGCCGACGGCGGCTCCATCGTGCTGGACGGCGGAGACATCACACGCCTGCCCATGCACACGCGCGCACGCCTTGGCATCGGGTATCTCCCCCAGGAGCCGTCCGTGTTCCGCAAACTCAGTGTCGCGGACAATCTTCTCGCGATCCTGGAAACCCGGCCGGGCCTCAAACGCCCCCAGCGCGAGGCGCGAATGGAATCGCTGATGGAGGAGTTCCACATCAGCCACCTTCGCGACCAGACCGGGATAAGCCTCTCCGGTGGCGAGCGGCGTCGGGTGGAAATCGCCCGGGCTCTCGCCGCGGAACCGCGGTTCATTCTCCTGGATGAGCCTTTCGCGGGCGTGGATCCCATATCCGTGGGCGATATAAAGGCCATAATCCGGCATCTGGCACAGCGCGGCATCGGCGTGCTGATTACGGACCACAATGTACGGGAGACCTTGGGTATCGTGGATCGCGCCTACATTCTCAGTGAAGGCCGAGTCATCGCCGAGGGCGATGCCTCCGCGGTGCTGGAAAACGAGCAGGTCAAGGCGGTGTATCTGGGACGGGACTTCCGGCTCTGATAAGGTGCTGGGCCACCCGCCGACGGAGTCCGGGAAATGGAATGGGGTGACGTTCTTTCCATATGACAATTGGGATACGATGGAAGTGGGTCCGCGCACGGTGCTGTCCCGCTTGAAGGAACATGAAACAGTCACTTCAGCTTCGACTCGGCCAACAGCTCACGATGACGCCCCAGCTGCAGCAGGCGATCCGCCTCCTGCAGTTGCCGACGCTTGAGCTGCGCCAGGAAATACAGCAGGCCCTGGAGTCCAACCTCATGCTGGAAGCGGCAGAGGAGGACGATGCCGTCTATGACGAGGCGGAACTCCACGCCGACGGCTCCGAACGCCAGGACGACGAGTCCGCGGGGGAAAGCGCGGAGACGGACGCGGAAGCGGACGGCGGCGACGGTGCGGAGGACTACAGCAGCGAACGGCTGAGCGAAGACCCTCCCGTCGACAGCACCTGGGAAGATCTCTACGACGGCTCCACGTCCTACAGCGCCCCCGCCACGGATGACGAGTGGGACCCGCTGCAAAACCAGTCCAGCGGCGGCGACTCCCTGCAGGACTACCTCCTCTGGCAGATTCAGCTCAGCGGGCTCACCGATCGCGACCTGGGCATTGCCGAGACCATCATCGACACTGTCAGCGACGACGGCTATCTCACAAGCACGCTGGAGGAAATCGTCGCTTCCCTGCCGCCGGAGTGGGAGCTGGAGGTGGACGACGTGGCCGCCGTGCTGGCCTTCGTCCAGCGGCTGGACCCCGTGGGCGTGGCGGCCCGCTCACCACGCGAGGCCCTTCTCATCCAGCTCGAGCAATTGCATCCGGACACACCGTGGCTCAACGAGGCGCGGCAACTGGTCGACCGCTACCTGGACATGCTGGTCAATCGGCAGTACGCCCAACTCAAACGCCGCATGCGCCTGGAAACCGAAGATCTCCAGCACATCATCGCTCTGATTCAGACGCTTGATCCGCGACCGGGCGCACGGATCAGCAATCAGCGCACCGAGTACATTGTGCCGGACGTCTTCGTCCGGCGGTTCGACGGTGTGTGGCAGGTGGAAATCAATCCCGACGCCTATCCGCGTCTTCGCATCAACAGCTACTATGCCGGTCTCGTCCGGCGCGCGGACAACAGCCGCGACAACAACCTGATGCGCGAGCACCTTCAGGAGGCGCGATGGCTGATAAAGAGCCTGCGCTCGCGCAACGACACACTGCTCAAGGTGGCCCAGTCCATCGTCGAGCGCCAGAGCGAATTCCTCGAGCACGGCGAAGTCGGCATGAAACCGCTGGTGCTGAGGGAAGTGGCCGAAGCCATCGGCATGCACGAATCCACGGTGTCGCGCATCACCAATTCAAAATACATGCGCACGCCGCGGGGCACGTTCGAGTTCAAGTACTTTTTCTCCAGCCACGTTCAGACCGCCGACGGCGGCGAATGCTCGGCGACCGCCATCCGGGCGAGAATCCGAAGCCTTATCGCCGAGGAAAAACCCTCCAGCCCGCTCAGCGACAGCAAACTGGCGGAGATTCTCAAAGCTGAGGGAATTAATGTGGCCCGACGCACCGTCGCGAAGTACCGCGAAGCAATGACGATCGCGTCGTCCACGGAACGCAAGCGACTCGCATGAAAGTCGAAGGAGGCACCATGCAAATCGACATCACCGGCCACCACGTGGAAATCACCGACTCCCTGCGGGACTATGTCAAGAGCAAGTTCGACAAGCTGGAGCGCCACTTCGACAACGTGGTGGATGTGCATGTCATCCTCACTGTGGAAAAGCTGACCCACAAGGCCGAAGCCACACTGAACATAAGCGGTGCCAAGCTCTACGCGGATGCGACCAATGAAGATATGTACGCCGCCATCGACGGATTGACGGATAAGCTTGACCGTCAGGTTGTCAAACACAAAGAGAAACTCACCGACCATCGCCGCAGCGAAGGCCC
>JASFMS010000287.1:0-4107 GCA_050117435.1 Ectothiorhodospiraceae bacterium
GGACCGCGGGCTGTTACTGCTGGATACGGACACGTTACTGGGGTACCTGCGGGCGCAGCTTGCCCCGGTGGCCGGGCTTGGCGCCGCGCCACCCGCCGCGGACCTGTTGGGGCTGGTTCGCCTGGCCCTGGGTCTGTTCATCGTTGGCTGGTGGGGATTCGTGGCATACCTTTTCGTGCGCCGAGACTACTTCGTCGCCGCCGCGTCGCAATGAGGCCCGGGACGCGGGCCGATCGGGGACGCAGGGTCAATTGCCCTCGACGTGGGGAACGGCGCGGCGGTAGCGCCCGCCGACGAAGACCAGGGGGTCGCGCTCGCTGCGCGTGAAGCGTTCCACCTCCCCCAGCACGATCAGATGGTCGCCGCCGTCGTGAAGGCCGTAGCGCCGGCACTCGAAGTGCGACACACAGCCAGCGATGAGCGGGGCGCCGCCGCGGCCTTCCCACCAGACCAGGCCGGCGAACCTGTCGTTCGCCGGCGTGGCGAAGCGCGTGGAAACGTCCGCCTGCTCGGCCGCGAGAACGTTGACGGCGAAGTGGCTGCTGTCCCGGAAAGCCGCCAGACTCGGCGATTGCCGCGACAGGTTCCACAGCACCAGCGGCGGGTCCATGGAGACCGACGAGAAGGAGTTCACCGTCAGCCCCACCGGCGCGCCGTCTCCGCCTCGGGCGGTGACGATGGTGACGCCGGTGGCGAAGGTCCCGAGCGCGTTGCGCAGGGCCCGCAGGTCCATTCCCACGTCTGCCCCCGGTCGCTTCAAAGCCCCCACACTCACCTGCTTCACCGGGTTGACGCTGTCGTGCGGTCGGCGATGCGCTTGCGCACCTGGGGCATCACCTCTTCGGCGAACATACGCATGGAACGGTGCACGTGCGCTTCCGGCATGTGACCGAAATTTTGCAGTGTCATCACGTGCCGGATGCCCCAGTCGTAGAGCTGCACCATCTTGTCCACCACGGTGTCGACGGAGCCGAAAAGGGCGAGCCCGCTGTTCATGATGTCGTCGTAGGTCTGGCTCTTGGCATAGAGCCGGGTGTCCACGTAGAGGTCGAACGGCGCTTCGGCGACTCGGCGGGCCTCGGTATCGCTGTCCGCGACGTGGGTGTGGAAGGCGAACACGGCGTCACCCGGCCCCGCAGGCTTGCCCGCCTCTTCGCGGCCCTGACGAAAGTCCTGCACGATGCCTTCGATCTCGTCCCAGCGGTCCACCGAGGCGTAGGGCACGGAAACGACGTTGCGGCCGGCGCGGCCCACGTGATACGCCGCCTCACGGCGCAGGATCGCGACGGCGATCGGCGGCAGCGGTTTCTGAACCGGCTGCACGTTCAGCTTCACCTCTTCCACCTGGCTGTACTGTCCGTGGTAGCTGACGCGCTCGCCGGCGAGCAGCCGGGTGACGATCTCCAGGTTTTCGTCGAAGCGGTCCCGCTTCTCCGCGCCGTCCACGCGGTAGCCCTCGAATTCGTGTTTCAGGTAACCGGAGCCGACGCCCATGAACAGCCGCCCGCCGGAGAGCACGTCCACCATCGCGTAGCTCTCCGCGACAGTGAGAGGGTTGTGGAACGTGAGAATGGAGATGGCGGAACCGAGCCGGATGTTCTTCGTGCGCGCCGCCAGGTGGCCCAGCATTACCGCGGGGTTGGGGACGGCTCCGTACTCGTGGAAATGGTGCTCGGCGACGAAGAAGGTGTCGTAGCCCAGGGTATCGGCCAGCTCCGCCTGCCGGGCGATCTCCTCGTAGAGCTGCGGCACGTCCCGGTCATGGTCCGGGTACTTCGCCGGCGGGTAGTGATCCTGCACGGAGAAGATGGAATACAGCATTCCCGGGTTTTCCTCGCCCATGACAAACCTCCCGGCGTCGACAACCCGTATCCATGACGGTAATTGTGTAATATGTAATAAATTATGCAAAACGTAATCTTTGGTGGGGTTGCTGTCAATCGTGCCCATCGCAGCCAGGCGACGGGGTATTCGGGCGGTCCCCGCCCCGGTGACATCGGGTGTATCGGAAGTCACTATGATTTCCATAATTCCATTGGGAGGCCGAGTGGACCGCAATGAGTGAGCCGGGAAAAACTCAGCAGGGGGTGCAGTCCGTCGAGGTGGGAATGCGCCTGGCGCGGTGCCTGGCCATGGCCAGCGCCGCCATGACGTTGAAGGAGCTCGCCGACGCTGCCGGCATGCCGTCGGCCAAGGCGCATCGCTACCTCGTTAGTCTGGGCCGGGCCGGTCTGGTGGAGCGTGACCCGGTGACGGGCAAGTACGACCTGGGCCGGCTGGCGGTGGAAATGGGGCTGGCGGCGCTGGGGCGCACCAACCTGGTGGAGCTGGCTTCCCATTCGCTGCATCGCGTGCGCGACGCCGTGGACGAGACGGTCCTGTTGGCTGTGTGGGGCAACCGAGGCCCCACGGTGGTGCGCTGGCTGGAGAGCTCGCATCCCGTGACGGTAAACGTCCGGGTCGGCTCGGTGATGCCGCTTCTGAGCTCGGCCACGGGACGCACCTTTCTCGCCTACCTGCCCCGCTGGATGACGGATGCCCTGGTGGCGCAGGAGCTGGATGACTCCCGTAGCGCGGTGAAGGACGCCGGTGATGTGAATGCCATTCTGCGCGAGGTTCGCCAACACGGTCTGGGTCGGGTGCGCGGCCACCTGCTTCCCGGAGTGGCGTCCCTGGCCGCCCCGGTCTTCGATCAGCAGGGGGAAGTGGTGGCCGTCATCGCGGCTTTGGGGTCGGAGAATATCTTCGATGCCGACTGGCACGGTACGGTGGCAGAGGCGCTGCGTGCCGAGACTCGGACGCTGTCCGCGCGGCTGGGCTATCGGCGCGGGGAAGAGGAAGCGGTTGCGGCGTCGGATGCGGATGGATTACAAATAACGAAATAGCTATACGATAGTGTAAGAACAGCTTCGTCACATCGAGGGTGAGGAGAGAGACATGTTGGCACGACTGATACGCGGCTCGCTGGCGGCAGTGGTATTGGCGCTGGGCTTCAGCGCCGGCGCCCAGGCGGCGGATACGATAAAGATCGGCACGTTCCTGCCGGTGACCGGTCCGGCGTCGTTCCTGGGCGACCCGGAACTGAAGACACTGGAACTCTACATTGACCGGATCAACGCCGACGGCGGCGTGCTCGGCAAGAAGCTGGAGCTGGTCCATTACGATGACGGCGGCGCCGCCGCCAAGTCGCGCACCTTCGCCAAGCGCCTGATCAGCAATGACCAGGTGGACATCATCATCGGCGGCGGCACCACGGGCACGACGATGGCCGCGTTGCCGCTGGTGGAGCAGGCAGGGGTGCCGTTTATCAGCTTCGCCGGCGCGGTGACCCCTATCGAACCGGTCCGCAAGTGGGTCTTCAAGACCCCGGAGACCGACCGCATGGCCGCTCGCAAGGTCATGCAGCACATGAAGGATCACGGCATCACCCGTATCGGACTGCTCTCGGGCACCGGCGGCTTCGGCAAGTCCGGCCGGCAGCAGACGCTGAAGGTGGCGCCGGAGTACGGGGTCGAAATCGTGGCGGACGAGACCTACGGCCCCAAGGACACCGATATGACCGCGCAGCTGACCAAGATCCGCAACACCGAGGGCGTGCAGGCGGTCTTCGTGTTCGGCTTCGGCCAGGCGCCGGCCATCGTTACCAAGAACTACCGGCAGCTCGGCATCGACGTGCCGCTGTACCAGTCCCACGGGGTGGCATCTCCGAGCTTCCTGGAGCTGGTTGGCGATGCCGCAAACGGCATGCTGCTGCCGGGTTCCTCGCTGCTGGTGGCGGAGAAACTGCCGGAGGACGACCCCCGGAAGCCGGTGCTGCTGGACTACATCGACACCTACAAGGCGGAATACGGCAGCAAGCCGTCCCCCTTCGGCGGCTACGCCTATGACGGCCTGATGATCGCCGTGGACGCCTTCAAGCGCGCCGGCACCACCGACAAGGAAGCCGTTCGCGAAGCGCTGGAGAACACAAAGGATTACGTGGGTGTCACCGGCATCTTCAACATGAGCCCGGAGGATCATCTGGGGCTGGATGTGAAGACCTCGTTCCGCATGCTGACCGTGCGCGACGGCGAGTTCTGGCTGGCTGGTCAGAAGGACTGAAGGCCT
>JASFMS010000288.1:0-4097 GCA_050117435.1 Ectothiorhodospiraceae bacterium
GCCGCTACCAACCGTCCCGACGTGCTCGACCCCGCGCTGCTGCGCCCCGGCCGTTTCGACCGCCAGGTGGTGGTGCCGTTGCCGGACGTCCGGGGCCGCGAACATATCCTCAAGGTGCACATGGGCAAAGTGCCGATCGCCGACGACGTGGAGGCCCGCGTCATAGCTCGCGGCACGCCGGGGTTCTCCGGCGCCGATCTGGCCAATCTGGTCAACGAGGCGGCTCTGTTCGCCGCACGCCGGAACAAGCGCGTGGTGGACATGCAGGACTTCGAGGACGCCAAGGACAAGATCCTTATGGGGGCCGAGCGCAAGTCCATGGTGATGACCGAGGACGAGAAGCGCCTGACGGCCTACCACGAGTCGGGCCATGCCATTGTCGGGTTGCTCTCGCCGGAGCACGATCCCGTGCACAAGGTGACGATCATTCCCCGCGGCCGTGCCCTGGGGGTGACCATGTTCCTCCCTGAGGAGGACCGGTACAGCTACAGCAAGCAGCGGCTGAACAGCCAGATCTCCAGCCTGTTCGGCGGCCGACTGGCCGAGGAGATGATCTTCGGTAACGAGCGGGTGACCACCGGCGCGCAGAACGACATCCAGCGTGCCACGGAGATCGCGCGCAACATGGTGACCAAGTGGGGGCTGTCCGACCGGATGGGGCCGCTGTCCTATGGCGAGGATGAGGGCGAGGTTTTCCTGGGGCACACGGTGACCCAGCACAAGACCATTTCCGACGAAACCGCCCACGCCATCGACGAGGAAGTTCGCCGCATCATCGACGACAACTACCACGAGGCGAAGCGCATCCTCGACGAGAACATGGAGAAGCTCCATGCCATGGCCGAGGCGCTGATTCGCTACGAGACCATAGACGGCGACCAGATCGACGACATCATGAGTGGTCGGCCGCCGCGTCCGCCGCAGGACTGGCAGGGCCCGCCGTCGCCGACGGATACCGGTCACGCCGGTGCCGGCGGCAAGAAGGAGAAGGATTCGGACGGCAAGATCGGCCGCCCGGCCAGCGAACACTGACCGCTGTCGGCCACCATGTCATCCGTGGTTCTCGACTGCGGCGGCAAGCCGCTGGATCTCGATTCGCCCCGCGTTATGGGCGTGCTCAATATCACCCCCGATTCGTTTTCGGACGGGGGTGATTTCATTGAGGCTGATGCGGCCATCGCCCGAGCCCGGGAAATGGTGGCGCAGGGAGCGGCCATCGTTGACGTAGGCGGAGAATCCACCCGGCCGGGCGCGGCGGACGTCCCCGTGGAGGAGGAGATCCGCCGGGTAGTGCCTGTCATCGAGGCGCTGGCCCCGGCGCTTTCCGTTCCCGTCTCCGTGGATACCACCAAGCCAGAGGTGATTCGCGCCGCGGCCCGTGCCGGTGCCGGTCTGATAAACGACGTCATGGCGTTGCGCCGCAGCGGCGCGCTGGAGGCTGCCGCGGAGGTGCGGCTGCCGGTGTGCCTTATGCACATGCAGGGCACCCCGCGGACCATGCAGACCGACCCCAGGTACGACGACGTGGTGGAGGATGTGTTCGCATTTCTTGCCGAGCGTGTCGAAGCCTGTGAGGCGGCGGGAATACCCCGTCAGCGGCTGGTGGTGGACCCGGGGTTCGGCTTCGGCAAGAACATGGGGCACAACGCAACGCTGCTTCACCGTCTGCGGCGATTGGCCGATCTGGGATTGCCGGTGCTGGTGGGGCTTTCGCGGAAGTCGTTTATCGGCAATATTCTGAATAAGCCCGCGGACGCGCGCCTGGCCGGGAGCCTGGCGACCGCCGTTATGGCTGCCTGGAATGGTGCCGCCATTATCCGGGCCCATGACGTGGAGGCTACGGTGGACGCGTTACGGGTGACCGATTACGTGATCAAGCACGCCTGAAGGGAAGGCGCCGGTTCAGCGCCGGTTGCCGGTCAGGTGTTATTCGGGGTGGGAGTATGGAAAAGCGCTACTTTGGCACGGACGGTATACGGGGGCGGGTCGGCGAGTACCCCATTACCGCTGACTTCATGCTCAAGCTGGGTTGGGCCGCCGGACGAGTCCTGGCCGGGCGAGGCACGAACAATCAGGTCCTCATCGGCAAGGACACGCGGCTGTCCAACTACATGTTCGAATCGGCCCTGGAGGCGGGGCTTTCCGCGGCGGGCGTCAACATCCAGCTGCTCGGGCCCATGCCGACGCCGGGCATCGCCTATCTCACGCGGGCGTTGCGAGCCAACGCCGGCATTGTTATCAGTGCGTCCCACAATCCGCACTACGACAACGGCATCAAGTTCTTCTCCCGGGAGGGGCGCAAGCTCGATGACGAGGCCGAGCTGGCCATCGAGTCCATGCTGGATCAGCCGCTCACCACGGTGGATACGCGGCAGCTGGGCAAGGCCTACCGCATGGAGGATGCCCGCGGCCGTTATATCGAGTTCTGCAAGCACTCGCTTCGCAACGGCTCGACCCTGAGCGGACTGAAACTTGTGGTGGACTGCGCCAACGGTGCCGCCTACCAGGTGGCGCCGGCGGTTTTCCAGGAGCTCGGCGCGGAGGTCATCCGCGTCGGGGCGCAACCGGACGGCGTCAATATCAATGTTGACTGCGGTTCCCTGTACCCGGAGGCGCTGCAGCGGAAGGTCGTCGATGCCGGGGCGGATGCCGGCATTGCGCTGGACGGCGACGGTGACCGCGTTCTCATGGTGGACGAGCGCGGCGAATTGGTGGACGGCGACGAACTCCTGTGGATCATTGCCCGGGATCGTCTGGAGGAAGGCTCTCTGAGCGGGCCGGTGGTTGGCACCCTCATGTCGAACCTCGGCCTTGAGCTTGCTCTCAAGGAGCTTGGCGTAGGGTTCGAACGCGCGAAAGTCGGCGACCGATACGTGCTCGAGCGTTTGCTTGCCACCGGCGGAACGCTTGGCGGGGAAACGTCGGGGCATATTGTCTGCCTCGACCGCACCACGACCGGGGACGGAATTGTCTCGGCGCTGCAGGTGCTCGGCCGCGCGGCCGCACTCGGTCAGTCACTCGGCGAGCTACGCGGCGGCATGTCCAAGCTGCCGCAGCTGCTGGTCAACGTCCCCGTTGAGCAGCGCCGCGACCCCATGGGTGTGCCAGCCATCGAGCGTGCCGTAAGGGACGTTGAGGCCGAGTTGGGCGAGAGCGGACGGGTTCTGCTGCGCGCTTCCGGCACCGAGCCCGTAATCCGCGTGATGGTGGAGGGCGCCGAGCACGTGATCGTGGAACGCCTGACGGGACAGCTTGCCGACCGCGTGGCCGAGGCGTTGAGGGCCTGACGGCGTGGGCTGATTGGCGAGTTCGGTGGACTGAGTGGCCGCCACAGCGTGGCGGCTGCCAGCACTGCGACTGGCTTCCGCCTGCCGGCGCAGTTCCCGTCACTCGGCACGCAGTCTTTCGTCCCATTTGATTTCCCCCGTCCCCGACGGTACCCTTGCCGCCATTTCCCAGCACGGGGCGGTCTGAATCCATGCGTCTCCCTCTGGTTGCCGGCAACTGGAAGATGAACGGCTCCCTCGAGTCCACGCGGGAGCTGGCTTCGGCTGTTGCTGCGGGCGCCACCGGCATTTCCGGGGTGGAAATCGCCATCTGCCCGCCGTTTGTCTATCTGGCGGAGGCGCGCGCGGCGCTGTCCGGCTCGAACGTCGTTCTGGGCGCGCAGAACGTCTGCGATCAGGATTCCGGCGCCTTCACCGGTGAGGTGTCGCCGGCCATGCTCGGCGAACTCGACTGCCGGTTTGCCATCGTCGGCCACTCCGAACGGCGCCAGATCTATGGCGAGACCGACGAGCTGGTCGCGACCCGGTTCGTGGCGGCGAAGCGTAACGGCCTGGTGCCGGTGCTTTGCGTCGGAGAGACGCTGGAGGAGCGGGAGGGGGATCGTACCGATTCGGTGATCTCTCGCCAGATTGATGCCGTGCTGGATGCCGGTGGAGAATATGCGCTGCGCGAGGCGGTGGTGGCCTACGAGCCTGTCTGGGCGATCGGTACCGGCCGCACCGCGTCACCCGAGCAGGCCCAGCAGGTTCATGCATTCATCCGGGGCCGCGTGGCGAAGACCGACGCCGATGCCGCCGAGGCGCTGCGTA
>JASFMS010000289.1:0-4093 GCA_050117435.1 Ectothiorhodospiraceae bacterium
ACGCGCGGATGCTCGCCAGCGTGGGCGTGCTCAGTGAGGCGGACCGCGACGCCATCGTGCAGGGGCTGGGCGAGATCGAGGCGGAGATCGAACGCGGCGATTTCCCGTGGTCTCCGTCCCTCGAAGATGTACACATGAACATCGAGAAACGCCTCACCGACCGCATTGGCGAGGCGGGCAAGCGGCTGCACACCGGCCGCAGCCGCAACGACCAGATCGCCACCGACGTGCGCCTGTGGCTGCGCGACGTCATCGCCGAGACGGTGGGCTTGCTGCGGCGCTTCCAGGCGGGGCTGGTGGACCTGGCCGAGCGCGAGGCGGACAGCGTCATGCCGGGCTTCACGCACCTGCAGGTGGCCCAGCCCATCACCTTCGGCCATCACATGCTGGCCTGGTACGAGATGCTGGTGCGCGACGAGGGGCGGATGGTGGACTGCGCGACCCGGCTCAACGTCATGCCCCTGGGCTCCGCGGCCCTGGCCGGCACCACCTTCCCCGTGGACCGGTCTCGCACGAGTGCCGAACTCGGCTTCGACCGCCCCAGCGACAACTCCCTGGACAGCGTCTCCGACCGGGACTTCGCCATCGAGTTCGTCTCCGCGGCGGCGCTGATCATGACCCACCTCTCGCGCATGGCCGAGGAGCTGATTCTCTGGACCTCCCCCATGTTCGATTTCATTGATCTGCCGGACCGCTTCTGCACCGGCAGCTCCATCATGCCGCAGAAGAAGAACCCGGACGTGGCGGAGCTGGTGCGCGGCAAGACGGCCCGGGTGCACGGCGCCCTGCAGGCCCTGCTGACCCTGATGAAGGGCCAGCCGCTGGCCTACAACCGGGACAACCAGGAGGACAAGGAGCCGCTGTTCGACGCCGCCGACACGGTGCGGGACAGCCTCCGCGCCTTCGCCGACATGGTCCCGGCGCTGACCGTCAAGCGCGACAACGCCCGGGAGGCGGCGCGCAAGGGCTTCGCCACCGCCACCGACCTGGCCGACTACCTGGTGCGCCAGGGCGTTGCCTTCCGCGACGCCCACGAAATCGTCGGCCGCGCCGTGCGCTACGGGGTAGAGCAGGGCAGAGATCTCGCCGAGATGGGCCTGGAGGAGCTGCAGCAATTCTCCGACGCCATCGGCGACGACGTATTCCAGGTGCTCACCCTGGAAGGCTCCGTGGCGGCCCGGAACCACCTCGGCGGCACCGCGCCGGAACAGGTGAGGGCGCAGGTGGCTAAGGCGAAGGAGAGGTTGGAGGACTGAGGACTGAGGACTGAGGACTGAGGACTGAGGACTGAGGACTGAGGACTGAGGACTGAGGACTGAGGCAGGATGGAGCCAACTGACTGATTGTCAGTGATTTTCATGTCCTGCCTTCGCTCCGGCCGCCTATGGGGAGCGCGGTGCGCGCGGCGCACCCTACGGGCCCAAGGCATCCCCGCTCAGTCCACGGTTCTCGTTGCACAGTCCTCCCACCCCGTGGGAGCGGCGCCCTCGCCGCGAAGGTCCGGCAAGGCAGGTCACGCGGAGGACCGCCCGCCGGCGCATCCCACCGGCACGGCACAAACCGGTCCTTCAGTCCTTCAGTCCTTCAGTCCCAAAACCCTACTCAACCAACCCCCGATGGCCCGAATCTCCTCCAGGCACACCTGGTGCTCCATCGGGTATTCGTGCCACTCCACGTCGTAGCCCATCCCCTCGAGCATTTCCCGGGACCGGTAACCCAGCTCGAAGGGCAGGACCGGGTCGCGGCTGCCGTGGGCGAGGAACAAGGGCGTCTCGGCGTTGGCGGCATTGCGCTCCGCCGCCACGCTGTCGTCCAGCGGCAGGTACGTGGACAGGCCCATGATGCCGGCGAGCTTCTCCGGATAGCGCAGGCCCAGGTGCAGGGCGATGGCGCCGCCCTGGGAGAAGCCGGCGAGCAGGATGCGCTCGGTGGGCACCCCGCGGTCGTTCTCCCGGCGGATTAGCGCCTCGATGCGGTCCGCGCTGTCGCGGATGCCCTCGGCGTCCTGGGGGAAACCCGGTCCGATGCCCTTGATGTCGTACCAGGCCCGCATGGTCATGCCCGCGTTCACCGTAACCGACCGGTGCGGGGCATGGGGGAAGATGAAGCGCACTCGGGCATCGGCGGGAAGGCCGAGTTCGGGAACGATGGGCTGGAAATCGTAGCCGTCCGCGCCGAGTCCGTGCAGCCAGATGACTGAATGCGTCGCGTCGTCCCGCGCACCCGCCTCGAGTGTTTCCAGTAGCTCGTTGCTCATTGCCGTGATCCGATTGTCCGTTGCGACATCGTCGTGCCTGTGTGGGTCGATACCATACCGCCTGGCGATCGACCGGGGATACCCCTGCCGCGCACCTTCTCGCATCGCTATAATCGCCGGTTCGCACTGCGAACGCGGAGAGGGGCGGCCATGTTTCGCCGACTGCTTGTAATCACCCTGCTGGCCCTGCTGTTGGCGGCCTGTGGCCGCAAGGGGGACCTTTACCTGCCGGAGCCGCAGCAGAAACCACAGAACACACAGCAGGACGACTCCTGAGGGGATCGACGGATGAGCTTTGACTATCGGGGGAACACGCTATACGCGGAGGGGGTTCCCCTGAAGGATATTGCCGAGCGCTTCGGCACACCGTGCTACGTCTATTCGCGCGGCATGATCGAGTCCGCCTGGCGCGCCTTCGACGAAGCGTTCGCCGGCCACGACCACCTGGTGTGCTACGCCGTGAAGGCGAACAGCAACCTGGCAGTGCTGAACCTGCTGGCTCGGCTCGGCTCGGGCTTCGACATCGTCTCCGGCGGCGAGCTGGAGCGGGTGCTGGCCGCCGGCGGCGACCCCGGGAAAACGGTGTTCTCCGGCGTCGGCAAGAGCGAGGCGGAGATGCGCCGGGCGCTGGAGGTGGGGATTCTGGCGTTCAACGTGGAATCGGAGCCGGAGCTGGAGCGGCTTAGCCGGCTCGCCGTGGAGCAGGGAACCAGCGCCGCCGTCTCGCTGCGGGTCAACCCCGATGTTGACGCCGGCACCCATCCCTACATCTCCACCGGCCTCAAGACCTCCAAGTTCGGCATCGCCATCGACCGCGCGGAGTCGGTGTACCGGCGCGCCGCGGCGTTGCCGGGCATTCGCGTGGAGGGCGTGGACTGCCACATCGGCTCGCAGCTCACGGACGTCGCCCCGCTGGAGGACGCGCTGGACAGGATGCTGGCCCTGGTGGACCGGCTGGAGACGGCCGGTATCCCGTTGACGCATGTCGACATCGGCGGCGGCATCGGCATCCGCTACCGGGACGAATCGCCCCCAGCGCCGGCGGAATATGCCAAACGGCTGCTGGGCCGTCTGGGGGAGCGTTCCCTGCGGGTGCTGTTGGAGCCGGGACGCGCCATCGTGGGTGAGGCCGGGGTCTTTCTCACTCGCGTCGAGTACCTGAAAGAGGGCGAGGCCAAGCGCTTCGCCGTGGTGGACGGCGCCATGAACGACCTGCTGCGGCCGTCGCTCTACGCGGCCTGGCAGGACATACGGCCGGTCACGGTGCGCACCGACACCCCCGCCGCCGTCTACGACATCGTTGGCCCCGTGTGCGAGAGTGCGGACTTCCTCGGAACCGACCGTGAACTGGCTCTGGCACCGGGAGACCTGCTTGTCGTGCGATCGGGCGGTGCCTATGGTTTCGTCATGAGTTCCAACTACAACACCCGCCCCCGGGCGGCGGAGGTCGTCGTGGACGGGGACCGGTGTCACCTGGTGCGTGAGCGGGAGCCGCTGGAGCGCCTCTGGGCCGGCGAGCACCTGCTGGACTAGACGCCGCCCGGCGCCCGCAAAGTCCGCTGTGAAGCCGGTCGACGCCCCGCTTATACTGATCCTCGCACCCGCGCTGCTGCTGTTCGCCTGGCAGCTCTGGCGAAGTCTGGAGCGCTTCGCCGGGCGAGGCGGCGGCCGCCGGGGACTCGGGGGACGCGCGGTGACGTTATTCGTACTGGCCGTCGCGGCACTCGTGGTCTGGTTAATCGCGGCCCCCTGACCAGGCGGGGTTCGCGGGAGGTTCCATGGAAACACTGCGTTTCACCAAGATGCAGGGGCTGGGTAACGACTTCGTCGTCATCG
>JASFMS010000290.1:0-4066 GCA_050117435.1 Ectothiorhodospiraceae bacterium
TGGGCTGGTTCCATTCCAGGTTCGTCTCACCGCTCAGGGTACTGGCGTCGCTGCCGCCCTGAACACGCGCGTAACTCAGATCCAGCTCCGCGGCGAACGGTCTGGGTTCGTCATCAACGGCGTAGGCTACAGCGGGAAGACAGAGAGCCACCGAGACACCGACAGCGCACGGCAGATTTCGCATTCATCCCTCCTTGAGCGGTGGATAGAATCCGGGGTTCGTCCGGCGGGAGCATCCCGGTGCCCGGCAAATCGGCATGACATGACCGAAAGCCTCTGGCCCTGCGACACCGCCCGCGTCGGGTTTGTTCACCCGAACGGGGAGCTTGCCGCTTTCCTGGCGGCTCCCGCCGTAATGATCGGCACAACGAAAATGTGACGAGGATCGCCTCGCACCGTCATCACTGCGGCCGGCGCATGCGAAACCGGTTCGCGGCGTCGATCGTGAAGTAATCCGCCGGGCCGCCGGCGCGCAGTATCGGCTCGGCGGCGGCGGTGTCGAAGATGCCGTCGCGCAGCAGATGGCGCGCGATATGCACCCCCACCACCTCGCCGAAAATCATCCAGGTGTCCGTCTCCCGGCCGTCGGCGCCGGTGAGCCGCAGTATCTGGCTGAGACGGCACTCGAAGGACACGGGCGTCTCTCGAACCCGCGGGACGTCGATGACCCGGGACGGCGCCGGCGTAAGCCCCGCCAGTTCGAACTCGTCCGTCTCCGGCGGCACCCCGGCGCAGCTTCGGTTCATGGCCTCGGCAAGAGAGCGAGTCGCAAGATTCCAGCCGAATTCGCCGGTCTGCTCGATGTTCCTTGCCGTGTCCTTGTAGCCGACACTGGCGAATCCGATGATCGGCGGTCGATAGTTGAAGGCGTTGAAGAAACTGTACGGCGCCAGGTTCAACGTTCCGTCCGCGCCGCGTGAGGAGATCCAGCCAATGGGCCGCGGTGCGACCATGGCATTGAAGGGATCATGGGGCAATCCATGGCCACGGGCCGGTTCATAGAAATACGTCTCGTCGGTCATGAGTGGGTCCGGATCAATTATTGGAAACGGCGGCTCATCCTCACGGACAGCGCCCGGCGACTCAAGTGGAACCCTGTCCGGCGCTACGGCGAATCCATCGCCGCCGCGGCCTCGAGAATCCATTCCCGAAATGCCTCGAGAGCGGGGTTTTCCAGGGCCCGATCCGTGTACACGAGGTAGTAGTTGGCGTTCGCGGGGAGCCACAGATCGATGGGCGCCACCAGTCGTCCGGCGCGCAGTTCCTCCTGGATAAGACTCCAGGGGCCGAGGGTAATGCCGCTACCGGCGATGGCCTCCAGAATGGCAAGGTACTTGTCGCTGAAGCGCGATCCGCGGGAGAGTTCGGGCGGCTCAACCCCGGCCGCGGCGAACCACTGCTCCCAGGTTTCCCAACCGTAGGCGGCGAAGGCGTCTTCCCCATCGGGTTGCATGTGCAGAAGCCGGTGGGGGCGAAGGTCCGCCGCCGTTCGAATGGGCCGCTCGCCGTACGCCAGCGCCGGTGCGCACACAGGCGCAAACCGTTCCTCGATCAGGCACTCCACCCGCAGCCCGGGATAGCGGCCGGCGCCGTGGCGTATTGCGAGGTCGAATTCCTCGCTGTGCAGATCGACCATGCGGTCGGCGGCGCTGACCCGGACATCCACGTCCGGGTTGCGCGCGTAGAAGGTCCGCAGCCGCGGCACCAGCCACTGCGTGGCGAACGATGCGGTCGTACTGATGGTGAGGGTCGGTGTCCTGGCCCGCTCGGCCAGTGCGCGGAATGCATCGTCAATCTGGTCCAGCGCCGCCACCAGCCGCGGCAGACAGGGCCGTGCCTTCTCGGAGAGCACCAGTCCGCGGGCCTGGCGCCGAAACAGCTCGAACCCGAGCCACTCCTCCAGGGTCTTCACCTGCTGACTGATCGCCGAGGGCGTCACGTGCAGTTCCTCCGCGGCCAGGCTGAAGCTCTGCAGCCGGGCGGCGGCCTCGAACGCCCGCACACTGTTGAGTGGCGGTAGCCGACGTTTGCTCATCGTTTAGAAAACCTAACAGCCTGTGTCAGAAATCCCCGTTTGTGCCGATTCGGGCGACGGCATAGTTTGATCCCCAACACACTGACTGATGGAGATCAAGGCGATGCACTCTGATACCACCCGCATACCGGCAGTCCTGCCGCAAGAGAGAGTAACGCTAACAACGGGACTTGTCGCGCAGGCCCGGATCTGGGGTGAGCGCATGCGCTCCCGCAGACGGTTGCGCGCGGACCTTCAGCGACTGGACAGGCATCTGCTGCGCGATGCCGGGCTCGACCCCGTCGACGCCAACCGGGAGGCGAACAAGCCATTCTGGCGCGAGTGACGGTGGACCGGCGCTATTCCCGTGTCAGGTCCGGTTCCCCGCATTCCGCGGCGATGAAGGCGCGGGCGGCGTCGCGGAGCCGGACCGCTTCCACCCACGCATCCGAAGTCGCGCGGAGCGCGCCACCCACGGCGACCCGCGCTCGGCCCGGGCGCGGGAACCATTCGCTGCCGCGCATCAGCGATCGCGTCCCCGCCAAGGCGACAGGTACCACCGGAAGCCGCCGTCGGGCCGCCGCCACAAAAGCACCCATGTGGAAGGCGGCCAACCCCGGCACACTGCCGAAGGTGCCCTCCGGGAAGAAGGCGAGCGACTCGCCGGCGTCGAGGGCGGCAAATACGCGCCGCGTGTCACTGCCGAGCTGGCGGGGGTCGAACCGATCCACGAACACGGCTCCCATGCGCTCCAGCAGCTTCCGGGCGAAAAACCGTTCCCTGAGCTCGCCTTTCGCCAGATAGCAGAAACCTCGCGGCAGAGCGGCGGTGAGCACCAGGGCGTCCAGGTAGCTGGCATGGTTCGCAACCAGGATGCACTGGGCATTGCGCGGCAGGTTTTCCAGCCCCGCCCGCTCGATGCGGAGCCCGGTCACCAGAGCGGCCAGCCGCGCCGCCAGCCTCGCCACCCGCCAGCGCCAACTGCGACGCGGCAATACCAGGGCCAACAACCACACAGGCAGTGCGGCCAGGGCGAATACCGTCCACGCGTACGCCGCATAGGTCCACTCTCCGATTCGCCGGACCCGCAGCCTCAGCCGCGCGAACAGCGATCGGAGCGTCATCCGCGCCACCTGTTGCCAGACCGCCGAACGCGGGCCGCCAAGCCGTCCGGCGCGGTAAAGCTCTCGGGTGGCGGCCCGACGGATCTTGCCGCTGGAGGTCTTCAGGACACTGTGCGGCGGCACCAGGCGTATGTCGTCCGCGGGCACGTCGACGATGTCCAGGCTGGCTTCCCGGATCGCCTGCTCGATGCGGTCACGCGCGGCGTCATCCTCGACCCGCGTCTCCGCGACCACGACCAGGGCCTCCGCGCCGGAAGTCGGGTCCGGATTGCCGAACACGGCAACGCAGCCTCTTCTCACACCCTCGATTCGGCCCACGGCCTCCTCCAGCTCATAGGGATAGACGTTGCGTCCACCGCGAACGATGACGTCCTTCTGCCGGCCGCTGATGTGAACGTCCCCGCCCGCCAGGTAGCCGCGATCGCCAGTGCGCAACCAATCGCCATGGCGAAGCTCGGCGGTGGCTTCCGAATGGCTGTAATAACCGGCGGTCGCCGACGGGCCGCGGAACTCGATCTCGCCCTCGCGGCGTTGCGGCAGCTCCCGGCCGGCGTCGTCGACGACGCGAATCCCGTAGCCCGGCAGCGGCGGCCCGCAGTTCACGAAGGTCAGCACGTCCGATCCATTCCCGGCGGGCTCGGCGCGGCCGCTGTTGGCAAAGCTCTCGCGGTCGACGCAGTCCAGGACCACGCCGCGCCCCGGCGTCGGCACGCACAGACCGACGGCCGCCTCCGCCAGGCCGTAAACAGGGGACATTGCCTCCGGACGGAACCCGCAGGGTTCGAGCCGCTCGATGAAGCGCACCATGGTGTCCGGACTGACCGGCTCCGCACCGTTGAAAGCGACACGCCAGCTGCTCAGGTCCAGCCCTTCCAGGCCCTCGGGCGTCAGAGACCGCAGTGCCAGCTCGTAACCGAAATTGGGCGCC
>JASFMS010000291.1:0-4049 GCA_050117435.1 Ectothiorhodospiraceae bacterium
CCTGCTGATTCCGATGACGGTCCCGGCGCAACCCGTGGCAAATCTGGATCAGACGCGGCAGTTCTTCCCGCACGCAGACCGCGTGGGTGATCGCGACGGTGACCCGCCTGCTTCGGCCGTGTTCGCGGGGGAGGATCTGCTTGGATACGTGTTCGAAACCGCGGAGGTGGCGCCCATCGCCGCCTATTCGGGGAAGCCCGTGAACCTGAGAATGGGCCTCGACACGGATGGTCGCATCACCGGAGCGGAGCTGCTGGAACACCACGAGCCCATTCTCCTGGTCGGCATACCCGAGCAGCGTTTGCGGGACTTCGGCCACAGCTACTCCGGGCTATCCGCGGCGGAGTCGGTGACGGTGGGCGAGGGCGCGAAGGGTTCCCAGCACGTCGACAGCATCACCGGCGCGACCGTTACCGTCACTGTGGTGAACCAGACCATCCTGGCCGCCGCGCGCGCGGTCGGGGTTTCGCGCGGGATTCTCGAGGCCGACGCGTACGGCAAGGGCGAACCGGCCACAGTGCGCACGGATGTCTACCAGCCGGCGGACTGGACTGCCTTGACCGGTAACGGCGCCATTCGCCGTCTCCGGGTGAGCCAGGAGCAGGTTGAGGAGGCATTCGCCGGCACCGAGGCGGCGCGGCCCGGCCGGCGCGCTCGGCACGGCGGTGGCAACAAGCCTTTCATCGAGCTGTACTACGCCTATCTCAACGCACCCACGATCGGCCGCAACCTGCTTGGGGACAGTCAGTACCAATGGCTGATGGGTGAACTCGAAAAGGGCGAGCACGCCATCGCCGTGCTGGGCGGCGGCAAGTACTCGTTCAAGGGATCGGGTTACGTTCGCGGCGGCATATTCGACCGGGTACAGGTTCGCCAGGGCCACCGAGAGTTCACCTTCCGCGACCTGGACTACTACCGCCTCAGCGACATTTTCGCCGACGGTGCGCCCGCCTTCCCCGAAAAGGCGATCTTCATCGTCCGCGACAGCCAGCCCTTCGATCCGGGTTCGCCCTGGAGCCTGGAGCTGCGGGTTCGCCGGCAGACCGGTCCGCTGGACAGCGTGTTCGTCAACTTCTCCGGCGACTACCTGATTCCCGACGCCTATGTGAAACGGCCCGAGCAACCGCTGATTTCCAAGCCCGGTCCCGACGCGCCCCTATGGGTACAGATCTGGTACCGGAAGCGTTTCCAGATAGCCGTTCTGGCCGTAGGTCTGGCGCTGCTCACATTCATCCTGCTGTTCCAGGACTGGCTGGTGCGCCGACGCCGGCTGCTGCCGCTGATGCGCAACGGCTTCCTTGTCTACAGCGTGGCGTTTATCGGCTGGTACGCCCTGGCACAGCTCTCGGTCGTGAACGTCTTCACCTTCACCCACGCCCTGATGACCGACTTCAAATGGGAGACCTTTCTGGTCGATCCCCTGATGTTCATTCTCTGGGCCTTCGTTGCGGTGAGCCTGCTGCTCTGGGGACGGGGGGTGTTCTGCGGCTGGCTGTGCCCGTTCGGCGCCATGCAGGAGCTGGTCAACACCGTCGCCCGACGTTTCCGCGTTCCCCAGATCGAGCTCCCGTTCGCGGTCCACGAGCGGCTGTGGGCGCTGAAGTACGTGATTCTGCTTGCCCTGTTCGCCATCTCCCTGCAGAGCCTCAACGCCGCCGAGCGCTACGCCGAAGTGGAGCCGTTCAAGACCGCGGTGATCCTCCACTTCCAGCGGGACTGGGGCTACGTCATCTACGCGGTGGCGCTGCTCGCCGTCTCGGCCTTCAACGCCAAGTTCTACTGCCGCTACATCTGCCCCCTCGG
Organism: Ectothiorhodospiraceae bacterium; assembly: GCA_050117435.1. Classification (GTDB taxonomy): domain Bacteria; phylum Pseudomonadota; class Gammaproteobacteria; order Nitrococcales; family Nitrococcaceae; genus JASFMS01. The sequence continues at coordinate 1,804 of JASFMS010000291.1, forward strand.
CGCCGCGCTGGCGGTTCCCTCCCGGTTGCGGCTGTTCAACTGGCTCAAGCGACATCATCAGGACTGCGGCAGCCCGTGCCAGACCTGCGCCGTGGACTGCCACGTCAAGGCCATACACCCGGACGGCCAGATCAACGCCAACGAGTGCCACTACTGCCTGGACTGCCAGGTGACGTACTGGGACGAGCATCGTTGCCCGCCCATGGTCAAGCGCCGCAAACGCCGAGAGCGTCAGCAGGCGCGGACCGCCGGGGCCGAGTCCGGTTTTCCCGAAATCGCCGTCCCGGGCCAGCCGGCTCAGGCCAGGCGCGTTGTTCCGCAATCCGTAAATGGAGAATAAGCATGACCGATAGAGAAGACACGGAAACCAGGGGTCTGGGCCTGAGCCGGCGTCAGTTCCTGGGAGGGGCCGCCGCGGCCGGCGCCATGGGCGCCACGGGCGTCGCCGGCGGGCTGTTCGCGGGCAAGGCTCACGCCCAGGGCAGTACCGAGGGCGGTTCCGCCTTTGTGCATCCCGGCGAGCTGGACGAGTACTACGGCTTCTGGTCCGGCGGCCAGTCGGGGGAGGTTCGCGTTTTCGGCGTGCCGTCCATGCGTGAGCTCATGCGTATCCCCGTTTTCAACTACGACGGCGCCACCGGCTGGGGCCTGACCAACGAGAGCAAGGCCGTGCTGGGTGACACCCGCTTTATCAACGGCGATACCCACCATCCCCACATGAGCATGACGGACGGGCGCTACAACGGTAAGTATCTTTTCATCAACGACAAGGCAAACACGCGCGTAGCCCGCATCCGGCTGGATGTGATGAAGACGGACAAGGTCGTGAAGCTCCCCAACGTGCAGGCGGTTCACGGTCTGCGCGTGCAGAAGGTGCCACACACCAAGTATGTCTTCTGCAACGGCGAATTCCGGATTCCCCATCCCAATGACGGCAGCTTCCTGGACCAGCCCGACAAGTACTACACGCTGTTCAACGCCATTGACGCCGAGACCATGGAAGTGGCCTGGCAGGTGATGGTGGACGGCAATCTGGACAACGCCGACGCGGACTTCGGCGGCAAGTATTTCGCCTCCACATGCTACAACTCGGAGGAGGGCACGGACCTCGCCGGCATGATGCGCAACGAGCGCGACTGGGTTGTGGTATTCAACATTGCTCGCATCGAGGCGGCGGTAAAGGCGGGCAACTACACCACGCTGGGTGGTTCGAAAGTACCGGTGGTGGACGGCCGCCACGGCTCGAAGCTCACCCGCTACATTCCGGTGCCGAAGAGCCCCCACGGATTGAACACGTCGCCGGACGGCAAGTACTTCGTCGCCAACGGCAAGCTCTCACCCACCGTGACCGTCATTGACATCGCGAAGATCGACGACCTGTTCGCCGGCAAGCTCAAGGACGAGCGCGACGTGGTGGCCGCCGAGCCGGAGCTGGGGCTGGGCCCGCTGCACACCGCCTTCGACGGCCGTGGCAACGCGTACACCACGCTGTTCATCGACAGCCAGATCGCCAAGTGGAACATTGCCGACGCGATTCGCGCCTACAACGGCGAGAAGGTGAAGTACCTGAGGCAGAAGCTGGACGTTCACTACCAGCCGGGGCACAACCACACCAGCATGGGTGAGACCCGGGATGCCGACGGCAAGTGGCTGGTTTCCCTGTCCAAATTTTCCAAGGACCGATTCCTGCCGGTGGGCCCGCTGCATCCCGAGAACGACCAGCTCATCGACATCTCCGGGGACGAGATGAAACTGGTGCACGACGGCCCCACCTTCGCCGAGCCCCACGACTGCATCCTCGTTCACCGCAGCAAGTTGCACCCCAAGAAGATCTGGGACCGCAATGACCCCTTCTTTGCGGCGACCAGGGCGCAGGCGGAAGCCGACGGTGTGACCCTGGAGCGGGACAACAAGGTAATCCGCGACGGCAACAGGGTCCGCGTCTACATGACCTCCGTGGCGCCGCAGTACGGTATGACGGAGTTCCGGGTGAAGAAGGGCGACGAGGTCACGGTGACCATCACCAACCTGGACCAGGTGGAGGACGTCACCCACGGCTTCACCGTCTGCGAGCACGGCGTCGCCATGGAGATCAGCCCGCAGCAGACCTCCTCGGTGACCTTCGTGGCCGACAGGCCGGGGGTCTACTGGTACTACTGCCAGTGGTTCTGCCACGCGCTCCACATGGAGATGCGCGGCCGCATGCTGGTGGAGGCCTGACACCCGGTGACGGCACCGTCGGCCGG
>JASFMS010000292.1:0-4048 GCA_050117435.1 Ectothiorhodospiraceae bacterium
ACCGCCGCTGCGGCGGCACGGTAGCATGGGCAAAGTGACAGCGATGCCCATCGTTTCCGGCCTGGGCAAGGATTGCGGCGCTCGCACTAGCGGTCGGTTCTTTCGCAAGTTCTCAATACGAAACGCGAAACTTCAACATGCGGCGCGGCCGGTTACAAGTCGAACGGTCTTGCGGCAACCAGCATGGCTTCATCTCGAAACCCCTCGGTGGTGTCACCGCGCGTGCCCTCCTCCCGATACACAAGCACGGTCAGCGATGCGAACAACTGCAGGAGCTCGTTGGTCCCCAGTCGAAAATCCGGTTTGCGGGGCCCACCCTGCCCGACGGCGTCACGGATGAAGGTTTGATAGAAAAGCAACCCATCAGGCCGTAGTGCCTTCACGATCGCCGGAGCCAGCGACCGCTCCAGGAATCGGCTGACGACAATCACATCGAAGCTGCACACGGCGGGCGGTTCCCGGACAACGTCACGCACGGCCGCTTCCAACACCAAGCCGGGCTCGGAGGCCGCCGTCCGCAGCCCGCGAATCGCGTTCTCGGAGTAATCCCATGCCTGCACGTCCAGCCCCCGGCGCGCCAGGTAGACCGCGTTGCCGCCGCGCCCGCAGGCGAGGTCAAGTGCGACGCCGGCTTCCGGCAGCAAGTGACTGAATTCCCGTAGCACACGGGCCGGCTGGGCAGGTGCCGCATCCGCACCGCCGTAGCGTTTCTCCCAGGTCTCCCTGCGAGTCGGTTCCCCGTCATTCGGCATCGTCGGCTCGCCTCTGAACGGATTCTCCCGCCCATTCCCTTCGCCGTCTCATGCCGCCGTTTCCCGACGAACAGCACCCGCAGATCGTCGACGCGGCGGCCCCATCCCCGCATAATGCGCCGTTATCAGCATACTGCCGCCTCCGACGAGCGGTCGAACCGTGGTCGGGCAGTATATTTCACGCGCACGGATGCGCCGAGTTCCCACGGGAGATCCGTGTGCGCATGACCCGCGCAAAGAGGCTTCTGAATTCACTAACGTTCCGTCAGGCCCGGAAAGTTGCGGCTGTTACGCTGGCCATCGGCGTCGTGATCTACGTTTTCAGCGTGCTGCGTTGGGTGCAGCTGGAGCGCCAGGAACTCCGCGATTTTCAGCGTCAGGTCATACATTCCGCCGCGGCCCCGGCGAGCGATGCGGCGTGGTATCTGGACGGCTCCCTGGCCGCGCGGACGCTGGACGGCATTCTCGCACTGGAGCAGGTGCGCGCCGCGGCTGTCCGTCTCGACGACGGCAGCGTCCTGGCCGCCGATTCCGGCATGGTCGACGACTACAGTCCGCTGACACGCGCCATTGCCGCCGTCACTTTCAACGATCTCCGCGAGGTGAGTCACGAGCTGGTGCGGCAATGGCCCGGCGAGGCGAAGCCCGAAAAGCTGGGCACCCTGAGCGTCGAGTTCGACACGCTCGCAGTTGCCTCGCGCGCGCTGCATGTCTTCGGGACCCGTTTCTGGGAGATCCTGTTGCAAACCCTTCTAGTGGCCATTGCGATCTCTCTCACCTTTCACCGCTTTCTCACGAAGCCCATCATCCGCCTCGGGCGTCAGGTCGCGGCGGTGGACCCCGAGGACCCTCAGGCACTGCGAATCGAACTGGACCAGGCCCACGTCACCGACGAGCTGGGAGGCCTCGCCCGACGCATCCAGGGCACGCTGAACCTGCTGGGCGAAACACAGCACGAGCTCCGCCAACTTGCCACTCGGGACAGCCTCACCCAGCTGCCGAATCGGGCCTTTCTCATGGAAGAGATAGAGGATGCCATCCGCCGTGCGCGCCGCAGCAGGGAACGATTCGCAGTCTTCTTTCTGGACCTGGACCAGTTCAAGGTCGTCAATGACAGTCTCGGGCACGACGTCGGGGATCATCTGCTGGTCCACGTCAGCAAATCCCTGTGCGCGGAAATCGGCGATGAGGGTTGGGTGGCGCGGCTGGGTGGCGACGAGTTCGTGGTGCTGCGCTACAACCTGGACGAAATGAGCGAGGCGGCCGAGCTTGCCGCGCGCGTCATCGACCGCATCAACCAGCCGGCACGGATCGTGGGTCACGATCTGCGTCCGGGCGTGGCAGTGGGCATCGCCGTCTATCCCAACGACGGGACCGATGCCCGATCCATGCTGCGAAGCGCGGACACCGCCATGTACTACGCCAAGGCGCGGGGCACCAACCAGTGGGCCTATTTCGAGCGCGAAATGACCGACCGCGCCATGGCCCGACTTACCCTGGAATCCGCCCTTCGAGACGCCGTGAATGCCGGCGATTTCCAGCTTCACCTGCAGCCAATGATGACGGTAAAACGCAAAAGTGTCGTCGGGGCGGAGGCGCTGATCCGCTGGCCGCGGGACGGGCGGCTGGTCTCGCCGAGCGAATTCATTCCCCTTGCCGAGGAAACCGGGCTGATCGTTCCCATCGGGTCATGGGTCATCGCCGAGGCCTGCACTCTGCTGCGCCGTTGGCAGGACGCCAACCTTGAGCTGTCCCTTTCCATCAATGTGTCCTCCCGCCAACTGGAGGATCCGGCGTTCATTCAGATCGTCGAGCACAACCTGAAGTTAACCGGGGCGCGGCCCAACCTACTGGTGATCGAGATCACCGAAACCTCGCTGATGAGCAATATCCCCCGGGCCACCACGGTCATAGCGGCCCTTCGCGCGCTCGGCGTGCGCATCGCCGTGGATGATTTCGGCACCGGCCATTCCAGTCTGGCCTATCTCCGACAGCTCAGCCTGGACATCCTCAAAGTGGATCGAAGTTTCATCGCCACCCTGCCCGGGGACGATGTGCTCGCCAAGACCATACTCGCCCTGGCTCAGGAGATGCGACTGGTAACCGTCGCCGAAGGTGTGGAAAACGAACGGCAGCTGGGCTGGCTCCGCCGACGCGGCTGCCACGCAATGCAAGGCTTCCATCTCAGCCCGGCCCTGCCCCTGGACGCCTTCGAAGCCTTCCTTGAGGAAGCAGCCGCCGGCACAACCGCCGCGGCGCGCCCCGCAACCGGCTGGGGCGAATGACCCGTGAGCCGTGTGCGTCGCCGTCGGGTTTTCATCCGCGTCCTTTTCGCCCTGGCTCTGACCGGCGGCGGCACGGCAACATCCGCCGGAGCCGCCGACAACGTCATCACGATACGGGCGGACAGCTGGTGCCCGATGAACTGCGAACCGGGCAGCGACCGTCCCGGTTACATGATCGAGATGGCACACGCAATTGCCGCAGACGCGGGTTACCGCGTGGATTATCGGATACTGCCGTGGCAACGGGCGCTGCGTGCCGTGCGCAAGGGGCGCTACGACTGTGTCGTCGGTGCCTACCGGACCGACGCGCCGGATTTCGTGTTCCCGCACAATCCCTGGGGCATCGATCGCACCGCCCTTTTCGTCAAGGCGGGAAACCCCTGGCGTTACCACGGGCTGGCCAGTCTGGCCGGACAACGTGTGGGCATCATCGGAGGTTACGCCTACGGCGGCGGACTCGAGGAGTACGCCCGGGCCCATCCAACGCTGTTCGACGTTTTCAACGCGAACAAGGCACTGGAAACCCACCTGCGGAGTCTGATGGCGGGCCGCATCACCGCGGTTGCCGAATCCGTCTACGTAATGCGCCACACGCTCAAGATCATGAGGCTGCAATCCTCGGTGAAGGAGGCGGGACGGGTCGGCGCGCCCACACCGATGTACATAGCCTGTTCACCCACCAGCGCCCAGTCACGTCAACTCGTGCGGATTTTCGACGAGGGTGTGATCCGGTTACGTAAGTCCGGACGGCTGGCACAGATTCTGGAACACTACGGCCTCCGCGATTGGCAACGTCCGCCGGCAGCCGGGTCGACGTCCGAGCCAGCGCCCCGATAACCCGCCTCATCAACGCCGCTAGCCCGGCGGTCACCGGAAAAATGCCCCGCGGATGTTGCGCCGCAGCACCCTTGTTGATACTATTCGTCTTGGCGGGTCGACCTTGTGGTATCCCTACCGCACGGCCCGCCTCTCTCCTCCTCCTCTTGGCCGGCTGAAATCAGCCGGCTTTTT
>JASFMS010000293.1:0-4039 GCA_050117435.1 Ectothiorhodospiraceae bacterium
GCACGGAGAGCGGCTACCGCAGACGGAGCTTGCCGGGGAAGCGATGTGGCTCCGGGCAGAGGCTTTTCTGTTGGGGGTGACCGTCGCCGAGCTGCTGGCAAGGCTGCGCACGGACGCCGGTGTGGAACACGTGCAGCTGGAGGCCCGAGCCGAACGCGGCCGGGTCTACCTGGACGCCACCTGGCGCGGCGCCGTGGTGGAGGACGGCACCCTGAACCGTTGGCTCGACGCTCCGATGCAGGAGATCGGCGGCACCGCCACGGCACGCGAAGTGCTGGAGCGACACGACAGTACCGCCTGGGGTCAAGCACATCCCGCCTGGGAGGGATATGCCATGCTCCGGCTGCCCCTGCTGCCGTCGGAGCGCCGGGACGACCGTCAGCTGCAGCTGCCGCCACGCCCGGAGTTCTACGATTTCGGCGCCGCCGAGGAACCGGCCGTACCCGAAGCGCTTGCCAGGCGTGCCCTGGCCGACCTGCGCTACGTCGTGTTCGATACGGAAACCACGGGGCTCGAACCGAGCCGCGGCGACGAAATTATCTCCATCGCCGGCATCCGCGTGGATCGCGGCCGCATCCGCATGGGAGAGAGCTTCGAATCACTGGTGAACCCCGGGCGCATCATCCCCGAGGACTCGGTGCGCTTTCACGGCATCAATGACGGCATGGTGGCCGAATCCCCCCGCATCGAAGAAGTGCTGCCGCGCTTTCAGGCGTTCGTCGGCGACGATACCGTGCTCGTCGCGCACAACGCCGCGTTCGATATGCGCTTCCTGCGCCTGAAGGAACGCGCCACCGGCATCCGGCTGAACAATCCGGTCCTGGACACGCTGCTGCTGTCCATCCTGGCGCACGACCACACCCCGCACCACACCATAGAGGCAATCGCCGCCCGCCTGGGCGTCACCGTCTCCGGCCGACATACCGCACTGGGGGATGCCATTACCACCGCCGAAATACTCGTGCGCCTGCTGCGTCTGCTGCCGGATCACGGCATTCGAACACTGGAGGACGCCCTGCGTGAGTCCCGGAAAACCGTCGCCTTTCGCCGCCAGGAGCGGGCTTTCTGAGATCGAAGAATACTGTTAATCATTGACTTGGAATGGGACTTTGTTATAGAGGATAAGGACTGCCGCTCGTGTACGGCAGTCGACAATGACAATAATGGCTGGGGAGGGGAGCGGCCGCCGCCAGTCCCGACTTCGGGACACCCGCCCGCAGTGACAGTCTCAGCAGCACATTGGGGAGGCAGGGCCCGTAGACGATCGGAGCCCGCCTATTCAGGCACCTGCGCGACACCCGCGTGCGGAGGCTTTTGCCGGCCGCGAAATCGCGCAGCGAAGCCGAGGGGGAATCAGGAATAATGGACCCGAAGATCGTCTGGCTGTTCGTCTTCGTCGCCGTTTACTGGGCGTACTGCATCTTCTGGGGGATCAAGGGCGCCCTCACCGCCCGCACCGCCAGCGACTACTTCATCGCCGGCCGGCGCATCTCCATGTGGGTGTTCGTCCTGGCGGCCACCGCCACGTCCTTCTCCGGTTGGACCTTCATGGGCCACCCGGGGCTGATCTATCGGGACGGTTTCCAGTACGCCTACGCCTCTTTCTACGCCATCACCATTCCCTTCACCGGGGTCATGTTCCTGAAGCGGCAGTGGATGCTGGGCAAGCGCTTCGGCTTCGTCACCCCGGGCGAGATGTTCCACTACTATTTCCGGTCCGACGCCATCAGGCTGCTCACCGTGCTGGTGGCGCTGATCTTCTCCATCCCTTACCTGGGCATCCAGCTGCGCGCCTCCGGCTTCCTCTTCAACGTCCTGACCGACGGACTGCTCGGCGTCGAAGTGGGTATGTGGCTGCTCTCGCTGGTGGTCATCATCTACGTGGCCTCCGGGGGGCTGCGCGCCGTGGCCTACGTGGACAGCGCCCAGGCCATTCTGCTTGCCATCGGTATCGTCGCCATCGGCGTTATCGCCCTGGTCGAGATCGGCGGCTGGGACCGGCTCAACGACGGCATCGCGGCCCTGGCGCAGATGGATACGAAGCGCACACCGGACGGGTACTCCCATTACATCGCCATACCCGGGGTCATCCAGTTCGTGGATGCCGGCGCCAAAGCCAACGGCGGCGCCTGGACCGGCGTCATGATCCTGAGCTACATGTTCGCGCTCATGGGCATCCAGTCCGCACCGGCCTTTTCCATGTGGGCGTTCTCCAACCACAACCCCCGCCCGTTCGCGGTGCAGCAGGTGTGGGCCTCGTCCTTCGCCATCGGCATCATCCTGATGGTGTTCACGGCGATTCAGGGAATCGGCGCCCACTTCCTGGGGGCGGACAGCGCCTTCCTCGCCGCGCATCCGGACCTGGTCAGCCCCACTATGGTGGAAGGGCTGCAACGGCTTGGCGTGAACGACATCATGAGTGCGGAGGGCAAACAGGGCATGCTGGTCCCGCAGCTCATCCGCACCCTGGCGGACGGTGCCCCCTGGTTCATCGGCCTGCTGTCCGTGTGCGCGCTGGCCGCCATGCAGTCCACGGGCGCAGCGTACATGTCCACGGCGGGCGGCATGCTCACGCGGGATATCCTCAAACGCTACGTGATGCCCAACGCCAGCCACGTGCAGCAGAAATTCTGGGGGCGCGTGGGTGTGGTCCTGATCGTGCTGGCGGCCCTGCTGGTCGCCTCCACCGCCACCGACGCCCTGGTGCTGCTGGGCGGCCTGGCCGTTGCCTACGGCTTCCAGATGTGGCCGGCGCTGATCGCCGTGTGCTGGTGGCCGTGGCTGACCCGTCAGGGCATCACCGTCGGTCTCATCGCCGGCATCATCGCGGTGACGCTGACCGAGAGCATCGGCCAGCAATGGTTCGGGATCGATGCCTGGGGTCGCTGGCCGCTGACGCTGCACTCGGCCTTCTGGGGGATCTTCTTCAACCTGGGTCTGGCAATACTGGTCTCGGCCGTGACACAGAACTCCGACGAACGCGCTCACCGCATGACGTTCCACAGCTTCCTGCGCCAGCACGCGAGCGTGCCGCCCCAGGACCGGGGTCTGATTCCGGTTGCCTGGGTGCTCACCATCGCCTGGTTCTTCTTCGCCATCGGTCCCGGTGCCATCGTCGGTAATACCCTCTTCGGCAACCCCAACGCGCCGGGCACCTGGATCTTCGGCATGCCGTCCATCTGGGCCTGGCAGCTGCTGTTCTGGGCTCTGGGCGTGGCGCTGATGTGGTTCCTGGCCTACCGGATGAGGATGTCCAGCGTGCCCGACACGGAGATCGAGGCCCTGCAGGAGGACATCGGCGACATGCACCTGGACCTGGACAAGCCGGGCTGAGCGCCACCAGCGAATCCGGGGGGCTCACCCCCCGAGCCGCACGACGCCGGAGGTCGCGTGCCTCCGGCGTCGTCCGTTCCCTCGCCGACATAGTCGCTGGCAGATGCTCTATTTCTGGTTCTCGGTAATCCTACTCGCCGCCCTCCTCCTGGTCCCGACGACGCGTCTGATCTGGGTCCTGAGCGTGCGCCGCCTGCAACGCAAACTCGGCCGCGAGCTGACCGACGAGGAGACCGCGCAGCAGCGCACCCGGGCACGATTCATCGCCATCATCCTCAGCGCGGCGTTTTCGCTGCTGTTCAACATCAACCTGCTGGGATTTCCGGGCCATGGATAGGCGTATCCAACGTTCCCTGGTCGTCGCTGCCGTGGCGCTGACCGTGTTGTGGGTCGCCTGGGGCGCGTACCAGTATCTGTGGGTGAGCAAGGGACCCGGCGACTTCAGCTACGCCGCCGCCTCCAAGCACTTCGAGGATGGCCGCTATGCCGAGGCGCTCCGCGCCTACAACAAGGCCCTGGAAGAGAACCCGGACCACCTGCCGGCACTCCGGGGGCGAGCGCGAACGCTGATGCAACTCCGGCGCAACGATGAGGCCATGGCGGCCTTCACCGAAGCCATCCGTCGCGCACCGGAATTCGCTGGCAGCTATGCGAACCGGGGCATCCTCGAGGACCGCATGGGCCGGTATCGCGATGCGGTCACCGA
>JASFMS010000294.1:0-4022 GCA_050117435.1 Ectothiorhodospiraceae bacterium
CGCATGAGACCGGGCACGCCGGGGCCATGCCGCCATTCGAGGTTGACATCCCAATATCTTGGGATACCATCCAACGAGGTAACCACAATATCTAGGGTTCCCTGTGAGCCGAATGTTTATATGTTGTGGATAAGAACCTTAAGCCGTTGATTGAGGCGGCATCCCTTCGTTGTAATTCGTCGGACTAGGAGTCGGAGTATGACCACCGCAGCCAAGGTGCGCGCCCTGCCGAACGCCGTTGCCGAGATTCCGATCCAGGCAGCGTCCGCGGACATCTGGGACAAGAAGTATCGGCTGAAGACCAAGGACGGCCGTATCATCGACGAGACCGTCGACGGTACCTACCAGCGCGTGGCGCGCGCTCTCGCGGAGGTCGAGGAAGAGTCCAAGCGCGAGCAGTGGTACGAGAAATTCCTGTGGGCGCTGCGCCGTGGCGCCATTCCCGCCGGTCGCATTACCTCCAATGCGGGTGCGTGGGAGCACAAGCCGTCCACCTCGACCATCAATTGCACCGTCTCCGCCACCATTTCCGACTCCATGGACGACATCCTGGAGAAGGTGCACGAAGCCGGACTCACGCTGAAGGCGGGCTGCGGCATCGGCTACGAGTTCTCCACGCTGCGGCCCAAGGGTGCTTACGTTTCCGGCGCGGGCGCCTACACCTCGGGTCCGCTGTCCTTCATGGATATCTACGACCGCATGTGCTTCACGGTGTCTTCCGCCGGTGGACGGCGGGGCGCGCAGATGGCCACCTTCGAGGTGGGCCACCCCGACGTCCTCGACTTCATCCGCGCCAAGCGGGAGGACGGCCGGCTGCGGCAGTTCAACCTGTCCCTGCTCATCACCGACGAGTTCATGAACGCGGTGGAGAAGGGCGAGGACTGGCAGCTCGCTTTCCCCGTCACCGAGCGGGAGGTCGAGCTGGACGGCATCGACCTCCAGGACCCGGAGCAGGTGGTCTGGCGCGAGTGGCCGAATCGGGAGCCCTACGTCACCCGCGAGGACGGAATGGTGGCGTGCCGCGTGTACCGGACGATCAAGGCCCAGCGGCTCTGGGACATGATCATGACGTCCACCTACGACTACGCGGAACCCGGGTTCATCCTCATCGACCGCGTGAATGAGCTGAACAACAACTGGTTCTGCGAGGACATTCGCGCCACCAATCCCTGCGGGGAGCAGCCGCTGCCGCCGTACGGCGCCTGCCTGCTCGGTTCGGTGAACCTCACCAAGTTCGTCCGCGAGCCGTTCACCGAGCGGGCGTGGTTCGACTGGGACGAGTACCGCCGGGTGGTGGATATCTTCACCCGCATGCTGGACAACGTGGTGGAGATCAACGGCCTGCCGCTGCCGAAGCAGCGTGACGAGATCATGCGCAAGCGCCGCCACGGCATGGGCTTTCTGGGGCTGGGCTCCACCGTCACCATGCTGCGGATGAAGTACGGCGACCCGGATTCCGTGGAGTTCACCGAGCGCGCCGCCCGGGAGATGGCGGTTCAGGGCTGGCGCAGCGGCCTGGAGCTGGCGGAGGAGAAGGGCGCCGCGCCCATCATGGACGAGGACTACAAGGTTACCCGGGAGATGCTCGCCAAGCGTCCGGAGATGAAGAAGGACGGCTACAAGGTGGGCCAGAAGGTGAAGGGCCGGGTTCTGTGGGCGAAGTACAGCCGCTACATGCAGCGTGTGGCCGATGTGGAGCCGGAGCTGGTGGAGCAGCTGGCCGCCACGGGAAGCCGCTTTACCCACCACAGCTCCATTGCCCCCACGGGCACCATCTCGCTGTCGCTGGCGAACAACGCCTCCAACGGCATCGAGCCGAGCTTCGCACATCACTACTTCCGCAACGTGATCCGCGAGGGCAAGAAGTCCAAGGAGAAGGTGGACGTCTACTCCTTCGAGCTGCTGGCCTATCGCACGTTCGTCGATGCCGACGCGCTGCCCGCTACGGACCCGGAGACCCGAAACCTGCCGGACTACTTCATCACGGCGGACGACATCACGCCGAAGGAGCACGTGGATATCCAGGCCGCGGCGCAGAAGTGGATCGACTCGTCCATCTCCAAGACCGCCAACGTGCCCACGAACTACCCGTTCGGCGATTTCAAGGGCATCTACACCTATGCCTACCACCAGGGGTTGAAGGGCTGCACCACGTTCCGCTTCAATCCCGAGGCGTTCCAGGGCGTGCTGGTCAAGGAGAGCGACCTTGCCAACACCACGTATCGCTTCCGTCTCGAGGACGGTAGCGTGGTCGAGGCGAAGGGCGGCGACGAAATCGAGTACGACGGCGAGATTCACACCGCCGCGAATCTCTACGACGCCCTGAAGGAAGGCTATTACGGAAGGTTCTGACACCGCGGCGGCTCGCCCGCGGAAACCCGGACCCGTTCAGGACAGCGCTCCGCCGTTGGTGGACGCTGTCCTCTGCTTTCCAGTGCCGACTCCCGGCGACGTGTGTTCCCGCGCTCCCCGGAACGGAAGTGCTGCAGTCTTTTGGTTCACCTCGAACGCAATCCGGCTTTACTTCTGTATACAATTGGAGCCTTCAGCGCGTCGGCAGTAGCGTCCTGAACGGTCGGCAAGCTACGCGTACCAAGCGTGAAACGCCTGTTCTGGCGGGTTGTCGACGAATTCCCGCCACAACGCTCTGGCGCCCTGCACACGGTGTAAGGTCCGGGTGTCGAGTGGATGGCCTCGCCGTTGTGTACCCGGTCTCGGGTACAGTCCGTTGACAGTTATTGTATACGAGTCTAGGTTAAGGATTGCGCAACACGGCCCTACACTGAAAACGACAAACCCGGAACAGGGTCGCCGCAGCAGCACGAACGGCTCTGCGGCAGCGCGTCGTCCCGCACTGGAGCGTGGTCCGGGCAGGTGGGTTAACATTTCGCCCCTGTACCGGTGCCGCCGCCCACCGGCGCCATTGCGACGCGCGTGGAGAGGAGAGAGGCGATGACCACGGAGCAAAGCGGGGTTCATTCAGGCCCCCCGCCACGCCTGGAGCTTCGCGGGATAACCAAGCGTTTCCCGGGGTGCCTGGCCAATGACCGGGTGGACCTTACGGTGAAGCCCGGCGAGATACACGCGCTGCTGGGGGAGAACGGCGCCGGCAAGAGCACCCTCGTCAAGTGTATCTACGGCGTTAACCAGCCGGACGAGGGCAGCATTCACTGGGAAGGCGATCCCGTTACCATCAAGTCGCCGGCACAGGCGCGGCAGCTTGGCATCGGTATGGTGTTCCAGCATTTCTCGCTGTTCGAAACCCTCACCATTGCCGAGAACATCGCCCTCGGGCTGGACAACGCGCAGGACCTGAAGACCCTGTCGGCGCGCATCGTCGAGGTCTCCGAGCTCTACGGCCTGCCCCTGGATCCCAAACGCAACGTTCTGAAGCTATCCGTGGGCGAGCGCCAGCGCGTGGAGATCGTGCGCTGCCTGCTCCAGCACCCCGGGCTGCTGATCATGGACGAGCCCACCTCCGTACTCACGCCCCAGGAGGTGGACAAGCTCTTCGAGACCCTGCGCCAGCTCCATGACGAGGGCATCAGCATCCTCTACATCAGCCACAAGCTGGGCGAGATCCAGGCGCTCTGCGAATCCGCGACGGTGCTCCGTCACGGCAAGGTCAGCGCCCACTGCGATCCGCGGGAGGAGACGCCGCGCAGCCTCGCGGAGATGATGATCGGCAGCCAGCTCCCCGTTACGGAAAGGCCGTCGTCAGAAGTGAGTGCGGAGCCGGTGCTGAGCCTCAACGGCCTGACCAAGTACACCAACGACCCCTTCGGCCAGACCATTCACGACATGACCCTGCGGGTGCATGGCGGCGAGATCGTGGGAATCGCCGGTGTGGCGGGCAACGGTCAGGGCGAGCTGATGCAGCTGCTCAGCGGGGAAACGCTCGCCGACCAGGCTGGCCAGATCAGTTTCGAAGGAGCTCCCGTTGGCAGGGAGGGACCGGCCCGCCGGCGCCGCCGCGGCATGACCTTCGTTCCCGAGGAACGCCTCGGCCGGGGCTCGGTGCC
>JASFMS010000295.1:0-4020 GCA_050117435.1 Ectothiorhodospiraceae bacterium
GGTGAGGAATATGGAGCGGGCGGTGGAGAAGATCCGGCAGCTGCAGGAGCAGGGCGTGAGTGTGACCCTGGACGACTTCGGAACCGGTTATTCGTCCCTGGCGTACCTGACCCGGCTGCCCCTGCAGGCACTCAAGATCGACCGTTCCTTCGTGCAGGACGTGGCCGTGGACCCTGGTGCGGCGGCTATCGTCGAGTCGATACTCGCGATTTCATCCCATCTGCACCTTCGGGTGGTAGCAGAGGGCGTGGAAACCCGCGAACAGGCCGAACGGCTGGCGCAATGGGGGTGTTCCAGCGCCCAGGGATTTCATTTCGGCAGGCCCGTGCCACTGGCGGAGATGGGCCGGCTGTTGCGCCAGGGGCCCGGCTGAGCCTCCGCTAATCGCCGCCGAGCTTTTCCCGGTAGGCGTGAACCGCCTGTGTGTCCATGGATTTCTCGCGCAGTGCCGCAACCTCCTCGCTGGTGATGGTCGACATGTCCCCCGGTCTGTTGTCCGCGTTGCCCCAGGCGCCGCGGACGTAGTGGATGAGGCCGGCGATCTTTTCATCCGAGAGATAGCCGAAGGAAGGCATCTGCCCGTTGAAGGTTTCGCCGTTCACGGTGATGGATCCGTGGAGGCCGTTGAGCAGAACGAGTGCCGGATAGTCATCACTCAGGAAGAGATCCGGGTTGCCCGCCAGCGGCGGGAATTCGCCGGATCGCCCCGTGCCATCCTCCTTGTGGCACGAGCTGCACTGCTGGGTGAAGAGCGTCTTTCCCGCCACGGTTTGCTCTTTGCCGCCGTCAGCCTTTTCCGATTTCGACGGCGGATTGGGGCCGAGGTAGGTGCCCAGATAGGTCAGGATCTTCTCGCGCTGGGCATCGTTGATGTCCAGACCGAACATCGCCATGTCGCCCAGTACACCGGCCCACCGGTCGCGGGTGATACCTGCGGAATCCTTGATGTACTGGAGACTGTGACAGGTCCGGCACTTGCCGTACACCAGGTCCCGGTTGGGGCCGGCGGGCAGGGTGGTTTCCTGTGCCTGCGCCGGAACGGCCGCCATCAGGGCCAGGCCCAGCAGGACCACGATGCGTGCTGGTGCACTGGTTCGAGGCCGGCGGCAGATTGGCGGCGCGGCGTGCCCGGGGCGTCGAATGAAGGAAATCATCCGCGTCCTCTTATGGAATTGGTGGCAATGGCCGGGCGGCCGGCGGCCGCCCGGAATGGCGGATTAGCTTGCCTTGACCTTCACGCGATCGACGCCGTGCCACTGGTACCCCTTGGGATTCCAGAGCTCGGTGCCGTCCATGGGCTGGGTCCGGCCGGCGGCGTCGGTGGCACGGGCCATCAGCTCGTTTTCGCCGGCCTTGAGGGAAACGTCGGCCTCCCACTGATACCAGGCGAAGGCGCTCGGCGGTTCCTTGATGGAGGCGGCCTGCCAGGATTTTCCGCCGTCCACGGAGACTTCCACCTGCGTGATGGGCGCGGTGCCGTCATTGAACGCAACGCCCTTCACGGTGTTGTTCCCGGCCTTCTGCGTGCCATCCTCCGCCAGCGGCGAGAAGATCACGCTCATGATCTTGAACGCGTAAGTGGGCGCGCTGTTCTGATCGTTGAAGTCGGAGACCTGCATCTGCCCGGGCTGGACGAGCTTGTGCGGTACCCGGTAGGCCATGGACTGGAAGGGGCTGGGGGATTCCCGGGCCGTCAGCAACAGCTGGTCCACGGATTTCACGTTCATGTTGCCGTAGAAGCCGGGGATGACGAGCCGCACCGGCGCGCCGTGAATCGCCGGGATGGGCTCACCGTTCATCTTCACCGCCAGCAAGGCGTGATCCAGGGCGGGGTCGGCGAGATGGAAACTCTTGATGAAGTCCGCGCCCTTGTCCGTGGGCGGGACATCGCGACCGTTGGCACTGAGCCAGGTAGCGTCCGCGCCCGGGCTCAGGTTCAGGCTGTCCAGCACCTCCCGCAGGGACGGACCTTCCCATTCCACATTGGCCATGCCGCCGTGGTGCCACTGTCCGCCGGGACATTTCGACTTGGCGGCGTAGAACGCGCGGCCGTTGCCGGCGCATTGCATCACCGCGGTGACCTTGTGGTGTTTCATCTTCTGGAGTTCGGCGAGGCTGATCTTCGCCGGATGGGAGACCAGCCCGCTGACCTCGATGTTCCAGTCCTTGAAGTCCGGCGCGTCCGTGCTGTCCACCCAGGCGTTGGCGCCGCTGACCGGAAAATGCATGCGCTGGTACATGATTTCCTTCGGCGTTATGTAGTGCTCGCGGAGCATGGTCAGCGGCGTCTCCATCACCCCCAGCTTGGCGTTATGGACGATCATGTCGGACGCCTTGCCGGGAATGATGATCGAGGAATCGGGGGTTTCGTTGGCGAGCGCGTCGCGGATCAAACTGGGGGCGGCGCACAGGGTGAGGCCGGTAAGGCCGACGAGCTTGGCGAATTCGCGACGGGTTATTCCGCCGGTATCGCATTCGTCCGGATCGTACATGGTGTCTCTCCTCCCACGACAGGACTTCCCGTTGGTTCGGGAACCAGCATCTTCGAGGCTGTTTTAATTGTTATGGAATAAGGTTAGTACGTTTTGGAATAGTCGCAAGATGCTGATCCGCGGTGACCGCCGTGAGGCGCCTTCCCGCGGAGTCCGGGTCTCGGGTTACTCTGGGCCGTGACGATGACATGACGGGAAAGGGTTGGTTCATGAAAATCATACGCAGCCGCGAGTTCACGGCCCCTCACGCCTGGGGAGCGTTGGACATCGCCTCGATGAACGGTGTTAGCACCCGTCTGCACTGGACGGATCAGCCGTACAAATGGCACGTCAACGACGGCGAGGAGGTGTTTGCCGTGCTGGATGGCCGGGTGGAGATGCGTTATCGCCAAGACGGGGAGGAGCGGTCAGAACTCATGAATACGGGGGATATCTTCTACGCCTCCGTCGGCACCGAGCATGTGGCCCACCCCCTGGGGGAAGCACGGGTGCTCGTCGTGGAATCCGAAGGGAGTGTCTGAGGCGGTTCCATGGAATGCCCGAAATGCGGTGAGGGAAGAGGCCCAAACCAGGTCAGTTGCAACGGCTGCGGCCTCGTGTTTCACAAATACGAGGCATTTCTCGATCGTCAGGCTGCCCTGGCGCGGGAGGCGGAAGACCGTCCCGGCCTGACGGCGCGTGGTGCCTGTCTCTGGCGCGCGCTGCGGGTGCCGCCGGAGAGCGTGCGGGAGTTCTGGTGGCTCTATCTCGGGCTCTGGGTGGTGCTCAGCGTATGGGGCGGCAGCTACATGCTGAAGAGCCTGCACGATCTCGGCTGGAGCCCGGGGCTTCTTCATCACGTGAACCTTCCCTTCCACGAAGCCGGCCACGTCGTGTTCGGAATCTTCGGCAGCTTCATCCGCTCCCTGGGTGGAACGCTCGGTCAGTTACTCATGCCGATTATCTGCGCGGCGGCGCTGCTGCGGACGCGGGGGGACACGTTCGGCGCCAGCGTCTGCCTGTGGTGGTTCGGGCAGAACTTCCTCGACATAGCGCCGTACATGGCGGATGCCCGCGCCGGCCGGCTACCTCTGCTGGGCGGCAATTTCGGCCGCTCCTCGCCCTACGGATTCCACGACTGGGAATACATCCTGGGGGAAACGGGACTGCTCGCCCACGATACGACGCTGGCGGCCATCACCCTCTATTCCGGGCGCCTGATCATGCTCCTTGCGCTTGTCTGGGCCGCGTGGCTCCTGTGGCGGGCGCGATTCCCTGAAGACTGAACTCCCCGGGTTTTCGTGCGTCCGCGGCCAGCACTGCTTTGCGCAACGGCATGTAGCGGCGACTGGAACGTCCGCCCGGAATCGTTTCGCCGTCTGGTTATGCGGTGGAAGGCCGGGAACCCGGAATCGATCTCATCAAGGGCCTCGACAGCATCGTCCGGGGGCTGCGAACGCCGGTGCTGATTCTCGGCACCGGCGATTGCCGCACCGCGCCCGGCCGCGGGCTGTCACCGTTCGCCGGACCTACGCCACCTTCTGCATGC
>JASFMS010000296.1:0-4016 GCA_050117435.1 Ectothiorhodospiraceae bacterium
GGTCTGCTGGAGGTGGATGGCGGCGGGTTCCCCGTACGCGTGTTCCGCATCAGCTTCTCCGGCGAGCTGGCCTACGAGGTCAGCGTGCCCTGGGGCTTCGGTGAACACATGTGGTCGCGCATCGTCCAGGCGGGCACGCCCTACGCCATCACCCCCTATGGCACCGAAGCGCTCTCCGTGCTCCGCATCGAAAAAGGCCACGCCGCAGGGGCCGAGCTGGACGGCCGCACCACCGCCCACGACATCGGGCTGGGCGGCATGTTCGAAGCCCAGAACAAGGACTTCGTGGGCAGGCCCCTGGGTTCCCGGGACGCCCTGACGTCCCCTTCACGGCCCCGGATGATGGGTCTTCAGGCCATCGCCGGCGGCACCCGGCTGCGCGGTGGCGCTCACCTGGTAACCGACCCCAAGGACGCCTCCACGGACACCAGCCTGGGGTGGCTGTCCTCCGTGGCTTACAGCCCTCACGTGGAGTCGTGGATTGCCCTGGGATTCGTCCGCGGCGGCAAGGAGCGCCTCGGCCAGACTCTCTACGCGGTGTTCCCGCTTCGCGGCGAAACCGTGCCTGTCAGGGTCTGCGAACCCTGCTTCGTGGACAAGGAAGGGAGCCGTCTCCGTGACTGATACACACCCCCGGTATCCGCTGGACCACCTGGATCTCCGCCGCCCGCCCGCGGGGCCCCCGGCGTTGCTGGTAAGCCACCGCAAGGGCCTCGCGTTCTGTCAGGTCATGGCCCGCTCGGGACACGCCGACGCGGTTGCGCAGGCGCTGGGTATCGTTGCCGGTTCCGCCGGCGCCAGCCGGCGCGATGCTTTCACCGCTCTCCCGCTGGCCCCCGGCCAATGGATGCTCACCGCGAACCGCGGCCGCGACGGGCGCTTCACCGCGGAGATCGCAGAGCGCGTGCACGGTATCGGCTACGCCAGCGAGCAGAGCCACGGCCGCGCCGCCTTCCGCGTAAGCGGCGCTGCCGCCACGGAGCTGCTCACCCGCGAGTGCCGCCTGGACCTGGACGGTGGCGCCGCCCGGGACGGATTCGTCGGACAGACCGTCATGGCCGACGTGGGCGTGCTGATCCACCGGGTCGACGACACGCCCACATTCGATCTTGTGGTTTACAGCGGATACGCGGAACATTTCTGGGGCTGGCTAAGCACCGCCGCCAAACCTTTTAACGCCACGTTCGCCGAGGAGACACTCGAATGACCGCCGACGCACCCGTACTGATTCTGAAACTGACCTGCGCCGACCGGCCCGGCATCGTGGCCGCCGTGGCATCGGTCATCGCGGAGCGCGGCGGCAACATCCTGGAGAGCTCTCAGTTCGACGACATCACCACCGGTAACTTCTTCATGCGAGTCCGGTTCTCCTTTCCGGAGGCGGAACGCTTTGCCTTTTTCTTCCGCCCCGTGGCGGAACGTTTCGCCATGCGCTGGGAAGCGCAGCGTGAAGAGGTCAAGGGCCGCGTGCTCATCATGGTCTCCAAAATGGACCACTGTCTGGTGGACCTGCTATACCAGTGGCGCTCGGGGACAATCCCCATGGAGATCACCGGCGTTGTGTCCAATCACGAGGCGACCCGGGAACTGGTGGAAGCCCACGACCTGCCGTTCCACTATCTGCCCGTGAAGCGGGACAACAAGGCCGAGCAGGAGAACCGGCTGCTGGAGATCGTCAACGACACGGGAACCGATCTGGTGGTCCTGGCGCGCTACATGCAGATTCTGTCCGACTCGCTGTCCAAGCGGCTCTTCGGCAAAGTGATCAATATTCATCACTCCTTTCTGCCGAGCTTCAAGGGTGCCAAGCCCTATCACCAGGCCCACGAGCGCGGCGTCAAGCTCATCGGCGCCACCGCGCACTACGTTACGCCCGACCTGGACGAAGGTCCCATCATCGAACAGGACGTGGCGCGGGTCACCCACGCCGACGAGCCCCGTGAGCTGGCGTCCGTCGGCCGTCGCATCGAGTCTCAGGTACTGGTGCGGGCCGTGGGCTGGCATCTGGCCCAGCGGGTGCTGCTCAACGGTTCCAAGACCGTGGTGTTCCGCTGAACCGACCCGGTCGCTGACCCATGCGAATCAAGCCGCTGCCGCCGCTCAACAGCCTCGTCGCGTTCGAGGCCGCCGCCCGCAACCTGAGCTTCACCGCCGCAGCGACGGAGCTCAGCGTGACCCAGGGCGCAATCAGCCGCCACGTCCGGCAGCTGGAGGACTACCTGGGCAAGTCGCTGTTCATCCGTGGCAATCGCACGATCCAGTTGAGCGCGACGGGGATGGAGTACTACCAGACCGTTCGCGCCTCACTGCAGGATCTATCCGAAGCCACGGCCCATGTGCTGCAGTGGCGCGGCGACCGGCAGGTCACCGTGGCGACCACCACTGCCATGGCATCACTGTGGCTACTACCGCGGATACCGGCCTTCCAGCGGCAGCACGAGAACGTGGACATTCGAATCCTGGCGTCAGACCAGGCCCACGACTTCCGCAACTCCGAATTCGATGTGGCCCTACTCTACGGCGCAACGCCGCCGGCGGACATGCACGCCACACCGCTATTTGCCGAGGAGGTCTTTCCCGTCTGCAGCCCCGAATACCTGAAGAGCAGCGGCGCCATTGAGCACCCGGAGGAGCTGTTCGGGAACACCCTGCTCTACCTGGACGACGCCCAGCTGGACTGGTGGGACTGGCCAGAATGGTTCAGACAGGTCGGGCTGCAACCGGTGGAGCCGCGCCACCGCATCAACATCAACAATTACCCCATGCTCGTTCAGGCGGCGATCAACGGCCAGGGGATCGCCCTGGCATGGCGGCACCTGGTGGACGAGTACCTGGAGCGCGGCGCGCTAATCCGGCCGGTGGAGACGGTGCTGAAGACCTCCGCGCACTTCTACCTGCTGGAGCCACCCAACCGGGTGCGGCTCAAACCCAGCGTTCGGCAGTTCCGGGACTGGCTGCTCGGGGTAGCCATCGGCAGCCGCTAGGTAAACGCTGACTAGCGCTTGCAGCTTGCCTCTGCGCTTCGCGAGGGGAGCCCCTCCTGCAAGGCGACACCCGCCGCAAATGGCCTCAACGTTGGCGGGAACGCCCAGCCAGTCCAGGGCGCCCCAAAGAAACACCCATTGACCACCGGCCGCGGTGAGCGGCCGGAGCGACGGTTACGACTCGTCGGCGCGCCCGCCCCCTGGGCAACTGCGGCCCTTAGGGAGGCCAGAAGGTTCTGTCACGGGACACTCGCCTTCCAGACAGTTTGTCG
This sequence comes from Ectothiorhodospiraceae bacterium, assembly GCA_050117435.1. Classification (GTDB taxonomy): domain Bacteria; phylum Pseudomonadota; class Gammaproteobacteria; order Nitrococcales; family Nitrococcaceae; genus JASFMS01. Next base: position 3,257 of record JASFMS010000296.1, read on the forward strand.
CCTAAACCCGCCTGCACGCCCCGCCCCATCCAGATGCCCTCTCACAGCAGGGTTTCCGCGGGACCCCGCACCGCCCCGGATTCACTTTCTCAATACCAACAGCCCCGGAAGGACGCCCTATCAATCTGATTGACAGACTATTTTTTGAGTCTTTTCCATCACAAAAACTCATCTGAACCACATAAATCATCGTTTGACCAAAAACGGTTTAAATCTAGGATTGGCGCGGACGAAAGGCTTTTCCAAAACGTAGAAAAGCAGGGACAAACCGGGGCGCCCGTCGTTTTTGAATAAAAACGGGTCGCAGCTAAAGAAACGCCATTGCCGGAATCCATACGAATGACTTTGGGCCGGCCGGGAGGACAAAGAAATGGCAGTAAAGACAGACGACGCACGCTTCTTCTTCGAGGACCCGGTTGCATCTATCAGGGACGGCATCGAGGCCGTGCAGCGCCCCATCGATCAGGCGCGAGGCATGCCCAATGAGGTCTACACCGATGAACGCTTCTTCCCCGTCGAGCGTGACCGCGTTATGGCGAAAACCTGGGCCTGCATCGGCTTCGCCAGCGACCTCTACCGCAAGGGCTACGCCAAGCCGGTGAATTTCATGGGTCTGCCGCTGGTGATCTTCCGCAACCGCAATGGCGAGATCAACGTATTTCACAACGTTTGCAGCCATCGCGGCATGCTCCTTGTTCAGGAAGAGACGGAGGTTCAGGGCGTTGTCCGCTGCCCCTACCACTCCTGGACCTACGACCTC
>JASFMS010000297.1:0-4000 GCA_050117435.1 Ectothiorhodospiraceae bacterium
TCACCGTCCCCTCAACGGTGCCGACCACGGTGATCGAGCGCTTTTTCTCGAAGACGGCGGGATCGAGAAATCCTTTCACAGTAGCCAGAAAACGCCCCTGACTGGCGGCATCGCGGTCAGGGCGGCCCTCGGCGTCCAGCGGCCGTGCCACCACTTCCAGCAACGTGCTGTCGGCCCGGTTTTCGACACCGGCGATGGTGCCGCCCCAGAGCACACGCGTACCCGTGTAACGCTCGGTGTGGACCTGCACCGTCGGCAGGTCCGGACTCTGCGCGGGCGCGCCGCTCAGTGACTCGGGCAGCGTGGCGCAGGCGGAGAGGCCCGCCCCCAGCGCGAGCACCATTAGGCGCGATATCCACCTGGCATTCATCATCGGCCTCCTGCCCTGGCAATCGCCGCGAACCGGCCTCCACACTGTTGGATAAGTGCCGCCGGCGCCAGTTCAATTTCCAGCCCGCGTCGCCCGGCACTCACGTGGATGGTCTCTTTATCCCGGGCGCTGTCGTCCAGATAGGTGGGCAACCTCCGCTTCTGCCCGAAAGGACTGATGCCGCCGGTGACGTAGCCGGTGGCGCGCTCGGCATCCGCGGGCTTCGCCATTGCCGCGCGCTTGGCGCCTGCGGCGGCGGCAAGCTTCTTAAGGTCCAGTTCGGCGTTGACCGGCACGACGGCGGTCACCAGGGTCCCGTCGCCAAGCGCGGCGATCAGCGTCTTATAGACACGTTCTGGCGGCAGTGAAAGGGCTTCCGCCGCCTCCAGGCCGTAGCTCGGCGATCGGGGATCGTGCTGGTAGGCGTGCACCCGGAAGTCGATTCCGGCACGCTCCAGGGCCACCACGGCAGGTGTCACTGGCGCCCCCCTTCCGCGTTACGAGCAGGGTGCTCGCGCATCGTCGCGCGGCCCCGCACGCTCAAAGAAAATGCGACAGGTGCCCAGTTCTTCCGCCATGGCGGCACCGTGGGGGTGCTCCGGGTCACAGGCCGCCCCGAATCCGGGACACATCTCCGGCGTCAGGTGGCCGCACACGATGGCGGCCATGGGGCAGTTGTCCGTCGCGGGTTCAGCCCCCTGAAGTTCGAGCCCGAATCGCGCGGCCGCATCGAAATCCCGGTACTCCTGCCGCAGAGCCAGCGCGCTCTCCGGCACGTTTCCGACGCCACGCCACTGGCCGGTCACAATCTGGAAAACCTGACGCACGCTCCAACGTCCCGGCGTCGGCCTGTCGGCAACCGCCGCCGACGGCGCCACGACCAGCTCTTTGGCGCCCTTCTCCAGTTCGTCGATACAGCGGTGCAACCCCTGAATCACGGCTTTCGGCCCCTCTCCCGCCAGAACCACCGGTATCTCCAGCTCGGCCGCCAACCGCCGGAGCGATTCCGTACCCATGGTCGAGCAGAGCCGGGCCGGGAACAGCAACGCGTCCGCTCGGGAGGGTCCCGCTTCCAGTGCCCGCCGCACCACCGAAGGCAGCAGCGGCAGCGCCAACAGGGCACTGAAGTTGCGCAGCTCCAGCTCCCTGGCTTGGTGTACGGCCAGGGCAATCGCCGGCGCGGCGTCCTCCGTGGCCAGCGCGCTATAGACCACGTCCCTTTCCGGTTCCCGACTGGCGAGCGCAAGCGCCTCCATGACGTTGTCCACGCGCCGCAGGGCAGCGCCATCGCCGCTGGTGCCCGCCAGCCGCTCCCCCTGGCTGTCCGGAATCCCGAACACACCGCCGGCGGCACACAGGATCGTATCCCGGCGATGCATCAACGTGGCCGCCGCGTCAACGAAGGCGACGGGCGCGAGGCTGACGGGACTGCCGGGACCATGCAGGAACTCGACGTGCCCCTGAAGTCGGCGGTCCACGCCCGAGTCCACGACCGCCCGCCCCTGCTCACGGCCGACAGTCATGATCCGGCAACGCTGCGCCGGCGTGTCCTTCACCCGGTCGGCGAGACTCTGCAGGATATTCAAGTCCATCACGTCCCCCTGGGTTTTCATTCTCCTTCTTCCTCGCTCGTGCCCGCAGGCACGTTTCGTCCTCGACGTGAAGCCACGACGGCCTGGCCAAGGCCGATGCCACCGTCATTCACCGGCACCCGGGACGGCCACAGGACCCGAATGCCGCCAGCCACCAACTCGCGGCGGGTGAGTTCCAGTAGAAGGGCATTCTGAAAACAGCCGCCCGCCAGGATCACCGTGCCCCCACCCAGCTCGCCAACTGCCGCCGCGATCCCCCGCGCCAGGGCCCGGTGAAAGCGTCGAGCGAGCACCGTCATGAGCTCCCCGCGCGCCCGCGCCTCCAAAAGGTCCGCAACCATGTCGCCCCAGTCCAGGGTCAACATCCCGCCGCGGCGGTCCAGGGCCAGGGCCGGCGTCGATTCCGGTTCGTCCGGCGGAGCCCGTTCGGCGGCGAACTGGACCGCCATGGCGGCCTGACCGTCGAAGCCGGCAGACGCGCGGCCGCCGATCAACGCCCCCACCGCATCAAACAGGCGGCCGGCGCTGCTGGTCAGCGGGCTGTTCAACCGGCTCGAAACCATGGCCTTCAATCCGGCGAGGGAAGCGGCATCGAAGCCCAGATCATCCGCCCGGGTCATCCACGGCGCCCCCATTTCGTACAGCAGTCCGACAGCCGCACGGCGGGGCTCCCGCACCGCATTGTCTCCGCCGGGCAGAGGAAACGGCCTTAGGTGCCCCAAGCGCCGATAGTCTGTCAATGTGCACTGCAGCAATTCACCGCCCCAGACGGTGCCGTCGGGGCCGGCTCCCGTTCCATCCCACACCACCGCCAGCACCGGACCTTCAAGACCGTGTTCGGCCATGGCCGCCACCGCATGAGCGTGATGGTGCTGAACGTCCGTGACGGGCACGCCCATGGACAACGCCATGGCCCGGCTGGGGTAATCCGGATGCGCATCGACCCCCGCGCACCGCGGCCGGAGCCGGTAAAGCCGTTCCAGGCTTTCGGCCTGCCTGCGCCAGGCGACCCGGGCGTGCGGCGTATCCAGATCACCGATATGGGGCCCGAGCACCGCGCCGCCGGGGCCGGCCATGGCGAGGGCGACCTTCATGTGCGCTCCCGCGCCCAAGGACGGCTCGGCTGCAGTCAGTGGCAACCGCAACGGCGCTTGACCGCGCCCCGGTCGCAGGAGCATCGGCCGACCGCCGGCGATCTGCGTCACCGCGTCTTCCACCGGACGCGCGATGGGCCGGTCGTGGACCAGGAAGACATCGGCGATATCTCCCAGCCGCGCCACGGCATCCGTTTCGTCGATGCAGATCGGCTCATTGCTGACGTTGCCGCTGGTCGCCACCACCGGCCGGCCCAGATCCCCGAGCAGCAGGTGGTGCAGCGGCGTGTACGCCAGCATGGCCCCGATGTTCGGGTTCTCCGGGGCGACCGCGGCCGCCAGCCCGCCGGACTCGCGCCTGGGGAGGACAACGATGGGCGCCGCCGCGGAGCTCAGCAGCACCTCGGCGTCCTCGCCCACCACGCAGTGCGCGCGCAGTACCGAAACGTCCGGAAACATCACCGCGAAGGGTTTCTCCGGGCGGTGCTTGCGCAGCCGCAGCCGCTGCACCGCCGCCTGCGAGCCGGCGTCCACCATGAGGTGGAAACCGCCGAGCCCCTTCACAGCGACAATCCGCCCCGCCGCCAGTGCCCTGACCGCACTGGCCAGCGCATCGTCGCGCTCCGCCAGACGCCTTCCGTCCGCGGCCACCAGCGCCAGCTGCGGGCCGCAGGCGGGACAGGCGTTCGGCTGGGCGTGAAACCGCCGATTATCCGGGTCCGAATACTCCCTCAGGCATTCTGCGCACTGCTGGAACCCGCGCATGGTGGTCTCGGCGCGGTCGTAGGGCAACGCGTGCATGATGCTGAACCGCGGCCCACAGTGGGTGCAGTTGGTGAACGGGTAGCGGTAGCGGCGGTTGCTGGGGTCCCTGATCTCGGCCAGGCATTCCGGACAGGTTGCCAGGTCCGGCAGAACCTCCGCCCGGCGCTCCCCGTCGTTAA
>JASFMS010000298.1:0-3989 GCA_050117435.1 Ectothiorhodospiraceae bacterium
AAGCCTTCCATTGTCGGCCAGACCAGCCGCAGCGCGCCGGCGTCGGTAACCGTCGCCCCGGGGCGAGGCAGCCTCTCCGGGACATCCAGCAGCGAGAACACCCGCTCGTGGGTGAGGGGATGACGGCATTCCGGGCAAGCGCAGTGGTCCCGGAGCCACAGGCGGTGGAAGCGGGCCTGAAAATGGTCGTCCCAGGTCAGTATCAGCGCATCGCCCTCATGGCGAGCGTCAACCAGTCGATGGCTGTCCGCGTAGGCGCCGAGTTCGCCCATGTCCACCACCGGTGCCGCGCCGGCGATGTGCGTCGCTTCGGTCATCGTGCCGCCTCGCTTGCCTTTCGGTTTGTCCGTGTGAATGGGCAGGCGCGCAACGGGTCGCCCGCTGCACGACGCCGAGCAGTCTGTCGCCGCAGCGCTGTCATCACAAACGAATTATCCCGGTACAATGACATCGAAATTCTTATAACTCGATTATGGATACGATGAGTCGACGACTGCCTCCCGCCCATACGCTCCACGCGTTCGACGCTGCCGCGCGGCACATGAGCTTCACCGAGGCCGCGCGGGAACTCGGAGTGACCCAGGCGGCGATCAGCCAGCGAATCCGGCTGCTGGAGCACCAGGTGGGCCAGCCACTCTTCGTGCGCCACGCCCGAGGACTGGAGCTGACCGCCGCCGGAAGGTCCTTCGTGCCGGCCGTTCGCGAGGCCTTCGAGCGCCTGACGGCGGGCGTCATGGAGACGTTCGGCCCCTCACGGGAGCAGGCGCTGACGATCCGCGCCACGCCGGGCTGGATCGCGCTCTGGCTGGCGCCGCGGCTGCGGCGTTTTCAGGCCGCCCGGCCTGACATCAGCCTGCGTCTGACCTCCGCCGTCTGGCCCTCGGATTTCGGGCACGAAGGGGCCGATCTCGAAGTTCGATACGGCCGCGGTGAGTGGAACGACGTGGAATCCATGCGACTGACGGAAGAGCGGCTGACACCCGTGTGCCTGCCGGAGCTGGCTCAGCGGCTCGCGACGCCGGGGGATCTGGCCGAGCACACGCTGATCCACGCGGTGGGTTTCGAGACCGGCTGGCCGCAGTGGCTTGCTACCGTTGATGCACCCGAGGTGATGGACCGCAGCCCGGCATTGTTGTGCGACACCATGGTCGCCGTGCAGGAGTTCGCCACCCAGGGCCTGGGGATCGCACTGGGCCGCAGCGGATTCGTCGAGCCGGCGCTCGCCGACAAGCGTCTCGTCGCACCGTTCGACCATTGGATAGCGACGGAAGAGGCCTTCCACCTTACGCGTTCCCGCCGCTTCGCCCCCCGCGCCGACGCGAACGCGTTCTGGGAGTGGACGCGGGAGGAGGTGTTGCCGGGCGACTAGAGGGAGTCGGGTCGGGCCTGGCCCGTTACAGCGAAAATTCGCTACTCCGTTCCGAGGGCCTCGAACGCCGCCTCGCGGCGTTTGAGCGGGTCGATGAGGTCTTCGCCCAGGGTGGCGGCGATCTCTGCCAGCAGCATTTCCGCGACCACGAACAGCGACGCCACCGGATTGAAGTAGTGCGGGCCTTCGCATTGGGCGTGGATGTTGAAATCGCCGAAGGCACGCACGGGTGAGCCGTGGTGATTGGTCATGGTGACCACCGTGGCGCCGCTTTCGGCGGCGAAGCGACAGGCGTCCACCGTCAGGCGTGTTTCCGGGCGCACGGTAATGGCGACGAGCGTGTCGTCCGGCCCGATGTCGCTCATCTCCTCGGCCAGGGTGAAACCGGAAGCGCCGAGGGTGACCACGGACCGGCTGATGAAGCCCAGGTAATAGCCCAGGTAGTGGGCGACGCTGTAGCAGCCGCGCAGACCGAGCACGTACAGCCGCCCGGAGCGCAGCAATCGGTCGCGGACGGCCGCCAGGTCGTCTGCGTCCAGGCCGGCGAGGGTATCCGCGACGTTGCGTAGCTCCTGTTCCGCGGCGGCGAGGCCCGGGTGGGTGCCGTCGACGCTTCCCTCCGAGGTGCCCGCATCGCCGTCGACCAGGCGCTGGGCCTGTTCGGTGTAGAAGTGCCGGCTACGGGCAATGTCCAGGCGAAACAGCTGCTGGAAGGACTTGAACCCCTCGAAGCCCAGGCGCTGGGCCAGCCGGCTCAGTGTGGACGGGCTGACATCGTGCTGCCGGGCGATGGCGGAAATGCTGCCCAGGGTGACCTCTTCCGGCCGGGCGAGCATGCCCTCCAGGATCTTCAGCGAACGCTTGCCGAGGCGGATATCGCCGTCACCCCGGCGGCCGTTCTCGACCACCTCCCGCAGCTCGTTCAGGGATCGGGGTGGCAGCGGTGTGCCTGCCTTCTCGGCGCTGTCTGTCATGAAACCCGATGCTCCGGCTTGGGGCTGGCGAGGTCGAAACGGCGCTCGGCAACTATCGGCCCGTCGGGGGCCGTTCGGACGATAGCAGTTGCTCCGGCGGGGTCCAAGCGGAGCAGCGCGGTGGCGAGGGTGTTCTCGCCGTCCGGATCGTCGGCGGCGGTGCGGTAAAGCGGCAGGTTCGGGTCGCTGCGGTCACCGAGGATCGCGAGCAGCTCATCCGCCGACGGAATACCGGTGAGCGCGTCCCGCCAACTCTCCAGCCGCGCCTGACGGGCGGCGGAGGACGCGGTGACGCGCTGGGGCAGATCGGTACAACCGGACTGCACCAGGTGGTTCGTATGCACCGCCACCGGTGCCGCTTCCCGTGTCGTGACCCGGTGAAACGGCGCCTCCACGGACAGTGGGGCACGCTCCCGCCTATCCGCCATCATGAAGTGGTAGCCACCGGTGCGTGGCGTGTCGCGGAGCAGCGCCAGGGCCTCGTTACTGTCGCCGCAGGCCACCAGGGCGCGGGCGGTGACCATGCGCGGGATTCCGGCGGGGTGTTCCGTCAGGCGCAGATTGTTCACCGTGAATGCGAATCCCGCGGCGTTGAGGGCAAAGGTGTGCCCGGGCAGCGAGCCCGGATAGCAGAAAGTGAGAAAGGCCGGGCCGTCTTCCGGTGTCGCCTGCAACAGGAAACAGGCATCCCGCAGTGCCGGGTCGCCGTCCTCGTTGTGCGCGAGCCAGCGCTCGCCGCCGCCGTCCACGGCCACGGAACTGCATCCCTCCGGGCCGGTGGGGTTGATGTCCCCACGGCAGTTCCAGAGCAGCACCTGTTCCACGGGCCGGACAAGCCCTTCCGCCATTCCTTCCAGTTCCTGCCAGACGGTCGGGAAGCGGTCACGAACCGCTGTGGCGACGCGGGTGAGCCAGCCCGCCGGCAGACGCCGGTAGAGACGCTGGAAGTCGTCGCTGGGCTCGATGATGCGAGCGAACACATCGCGGGCCCCTTCGCCCAGGGACTTTCCGAGTTCGAAAGCGTTACCGCTCGCGGACAAATGCTGCATGGGTTCCGCCTATTGAATGTGCACGAGAAAATCCGCGAAACGCGCCGTCGGCGGGACGCTCATGAGCTCCCGCGGCTCACCGTCCAGTGCGACCCGGCCCTCGTCCATGAACAGAAGCCTCGTCCCCACCTCCCGGGCGAAGGACATCTCGTGGGTGACCACCACCATGGTCATGCCGGCTTCAGCCACGTCGCGCATCACCCGCAGTACCTCGTAGCGTAGCTCCGGATCCAGTGCGGACGTGGGTTCGTCGAAGAGCATCAGGTCCGGCTTGATGGCCAGGGCGCGGGCGATGGCCACGCGCTGGGACTGCCCGCCGGAGAGCTCGTCCGGGTAGTGGTCCGCACGGTCCGCCATGCCCACCTGCTCGAGCAGCGGCATGGCGAGGTTCTCTGCCTCGCGTTTCGACTTGCCGCGGACCCGGCGGAGGCCGTAGGCCACGTTACCCAGCGCCGTCATGTGGGGGAAGAGGTTGAACTGCTGGAACACCATGCCCGCTTCCCGGCGGATCTCCCGGATGTTGGTGTTCGGGTCGGAAACGTCCTTGCCTTCCACGCGCAGGGAGCCGCTCGTTATGGGTTCCAGTGCGTTGATGCA
>JASFMS010000299.1:0-3983 GCA_050117435.1 Ectothiorhodospiraceae bacterium
CTGGGACGACCTCACTGTGGAAATGGAGCGTTATCCGACGGCGCGAATTCGGCTGCGCGTTCACACGCTCAGTCTGGACGAGGGGTGGATCGGTGTGTGAAAGGGCGCGACTCCGGATCGCATTGCGGGGTATTTGCATCGCCGCGATTCTTCTCGCGGGTGCGGCCACGGCCGCCCAGCCGGTGGAAGACCCGTTTCGGCCGCCGGAAACCGCTGCGCCGGAGCCCGTTAGCAAACCGCTTCAGCGCCCGACGTTGAGGCTTCAGTCGACGCTGGTCTCCGGCGAGCGGCGAACGGCGGTAATCAATGGCAGGGCGGTGACGGTGGGAAGCCGTATCGGCGGCGGTCGGATTGTGGACATCGACGCCAGCCGGGTGCGGATACGGGACGCCGGGGGCGTGTACGACCTTGAACTGCCGTTGGCCGGGATGAGACGGAACAATCGATAAGAACGCGAATCACCTGATGAGACGAATAGGAAGAGCGTTAGTCACGATCGGCGCCCTGGCGGTTCTCTCCGGTTGCGCGACGACGCCCGGAGACAGCGAGGGGAAACAAGGCGCCAGTCGGCCGACCCCGACCGCTCAGATGCAGCAGACGCTGCAGCAGGCGGGCGTGGACAGCCGGCCCGCCGGCCACCAGGCTTCCGCCGAGCGCAAGGAGAAAAAGCCGCCGGAATCCGTGGCACGGGAGCTTTTGCCGCCGCTGGAGCTGGCGCCGGCAAAAGCCGAACCGGCGGAATCGCGCTTCGACGTGGACGTTCAGGACGCCCCGGCCGATGCATTCTTCAGCAGTCTGGTAAAAGGCACGCCCTACAACATCGTCGTTCACCCGACGGTGAAGGGGCGCATCAGCCTGAGCCTGAAGGATGTGACCATCCCGGATGTCATGTCGGTGGTGCGCGAAGTCTACGGCTACGACTACAAGCGCACGGGCCGCACCTACGTGATATTGCCCCGGCAACTGCGTTCTCGGATTTTCCACGTCGACTACCTGAATCTGCGCCGCCGCGGACGGTCCTCCACGGTGGTGAGCTCCGGGGAGATCTCGCAGAAAGTCGAGAACGGCAACGGTGATAGCACTAGCACCTCGGATTCCACCGGAAGTTCGGACAATCGCAACACGCGTGAAGTCTTCGGCACCTCCCTGAGCAGCACCACGGATGCCGATCTGTGGAAGGAACTGGAAATCGGGCTCAGGGCCATCGTCGGCAAGGGCGAGGGGCGTAACGTGGTGGTGAGCCCGCAGTCCAGCATGGTGGTGGTTCGTGCCATGCCCGACGAGTTGCGGGAAGTTGAGGCTTTTCTCGCCAACGCGCAGAAGAGCCTGGACCGCCAGGTGATTCTCGAAGCGAAGATCCTGGAAGTGGAGCTATCCGACGGTTTCCAGTCCGGGATCAACTGGGCGGCGCTGGGCCGGCCGGGTGACGGGCAAGTGATCCTGGGTTCCCAGACCGGTGGCGGGACGGTTTTCGACGGCGGTGTTTCCGACATCCAAGGGCAGAACGGCAACCTGAATCCCGACAACCTGAGCCAGGTGAACAACACCCTGACGTCCGCTTTCGGCGGTGTGTTCAGTGCCGCCCTGAGCCTGAACGACTTCACCGCCTTCATCGAGCTGCTGCAGAGCCAGGGTGACGTTCAGGTCCTCTCCAGCCCCCGGGTGGCAACGGTGAATAACCAGAAGGCGGTCATCAAGGTGGGCTCGGACGAGTTCTTTGCCACCGACGTATCCTCCACCACGGTCACCGGAAACACGACCACCACCACGCCCAGCATCGAACTGACACCCTTCTTTTCCGGTATCGCCCTCGATGTCACGCCCCAGATCAGCGAAAAGGGCGAGGTGGTGCTGCACATTCATCCGGCGATCAGTCAGGTTACCGATCAGCGCAAGGAGTTCACCATCGCCGGCGAGGTTCAGTCCATTCCGCTGGCGCTGAGCACGGTGCGCGAGTCCGACAGCATCGTGCGGGCGGAGAGCGGACAAATCGTCGTCATTGGCGGGTTGATGCAGGAGAAGACCGAGGATCGCCAGGCCAGCGTTCCCCTGCTGGGCGATCTGCCAGTGGTGGGCGGGCTGTTCCGGCACACCAAGAAGTCCACGACGAAGACGGAGCTGGTGATCCTTCTCAAGCCGGTGGTAGTGAACAACGCCGGCGACTGGTCCGAGACCCTTCGTTCCAGCTCGGACCGCCTGCGCCGGCTGATGCCGGATTCGGGGGAGCCGGCGTCGCGGCAGTAACGTCCGGGGGAGGGCAGCGTGTACGAATCGCATTTCGGACTCAGCGAGCCGCCGTTCTCACTGACGCCGGACACCGGTTTCTTCTTCAACTACCGGGCCCACCGCGAGGCGCTGGAAGTGCTGGAACACGCGGTGCGCTCCGGCGAGGGCTTTCTGAAGATCACCGGCGAGGTGGGGACCGGCAAGACGCTGCTGTGCCGGAAGCTGTTGAACGCATTGGATTCGGACTGCGTCACCGCCTATATCCCCAATCCCTTCCTTGAGCCGGACGCCCTGCGGCGAACCCTGGCCAAGGAGATCGGCCTGCGCCTGCGCCGGGACGCCGATCAGAACACGGTGGTCGAGGCGATCTACCACCGCCTGATCCGCCTGGTGGGCCGTGGCCGGCGCGTGGTGCTGTGCGTCGACGAGGCGCAGGCGCTGCCCGATGAAAGCCTGGAGGCGATACGCCTGCTCACGAACCTGGAGACGGAAAAGCGCAAGTTGCTCCAGGTGGTGCTCTTCGGTCAGCCGGAGCTGGACCACCGGCTGGCGCAACCGAACATGAGACAGCTGCTGCAGCGAATCAGCTTCTCCTACACTCTGCGCCCCCTGGACCGCCCGGCAGTCCAGGGCTATCTGAACCATCGACTGGCAGTGGCGGGCTACAACGGTGAGCCGTTGTTCGACCGGCGGGCCGTGACGGCACTGTACCGTGCCAGCGGCGGAGTGCCTCGACTGCTGAACGTCCTCGCTCACAAGTCCCTGATTGTCGCGTTCGGCAAGGGCGCGCCGCGAGTCGATACGCGCCATGTTCGCCGGGCGAGCGCAGACACCGAGGGTGTGCGTTATCGGCACGCGTGGGGCTGGCGATTCTTCGCCGCTGGTGCGCTCACGCTTGCCGTCACGGGCGGGATTCTGGCGTACGGAGGGCTCCTGCCGTGAGCGTCATCAATCAGATGCTCCGGGATCTGGAATCCCGTGACCCTGCCGCGGGGCCCGTGCCCGTCAAGGGTGGAACCCACGGTCGGGCCGGCGGTCGGGCGCTCCGGGTCTTGCCGGTAGGCGGCTTGATTCTGGCCTCGGTCGCAGTGGCGGCGATTGCATGGTGGTACTTCCGGCCGTTCGCCGAGTCTCTTCCGCGGGGAAGCGCGGCGGTGACGGCGTCGATCGCCTCGGAATCGGACGCCGCGAGCCAGCGGCCCGGCGGCGCCACGCCCGTTCAGAGCGCCGGGAAACCGGCGGAGGCGGGGCGTGGCGAAGGAAACGGGGATGCGATCGAAGCGGCGGCGCTGGAGAGCGTGAAGCTTGAGACGGGGGAGCAGAGTTCCCGGCTGATTCTTGGGCTCGCGGGAACACCGGGCCGTGTGGAGCGAGACTCCCGGAGTCGGGGCGGTACGGTCCATCTGGGCGGGGCACGCTTCGGGGCGGGCCTGCGCGTCCCGGCGCTGGAAGACCGGCGTGTCCGCTCCGTTTCGCTGCTGCCTGATGGTGAGGACGTCGTGTTGCGCTATCGTGCTGTCGCCGGTGCCGCGGTGGACATGACTACCGAGCCGGCCGCCGGTGGTGCCGGCATGCGCGTGGTGCTGTCATTCCGCGCCCCGCCGCCTGAGCCGGAAACGGCAGAGCAGCCGGCGCAGGACGGGACGGAGCACGAGGCGGCGGCTGCAAGTCGGTCGCCGGAGCGCAAGGTCGAGGCTCAGGCTCAGGAAACGCAAAGGCAGAGGCAATCCGCGAACCCCGAGCCCGCCGAAAAGCGG
>JASFMS010000300.1:0-3975 GCA_050117435.1 Ectothiorhodospiraceae bacterium
CCGGCTGACCGCGCCGGGTCCGGCGGCCATCAGCAACGGCACCATGGCGACGATCAGCGCCACCGAGGTCATGATGATCGGCCGCAGACGGATGCTGCCCGCCTGTAGCACGGCATCCACCTTCGAACGTCCCTCGTGGATTTGCTGCTGGTTGGCGAACTCCACGATGAGGATGCCGTTCTTGGCTACCACGCCGATCAGCGTGATCAGCCCGACCTGCGTGTAGATGTTCATCGTCGCGAAGCCCAGTGTGATGAACGCCATGGCGCCGGCAATGGACATGGGCACGGACACGAGGATGATCGCGGGATCGCGCCAGCTCTCGAACTGGGCGGCCAGCACCAGATAGATCACCAGAAGCGACAGGAAGAACGTCACCACCAGTGCACTTCCCTGCTGCTTGTATTGCCGGGATGAGCCCGTGTAGTCATAGCCGAAGGTGCTGGGGAATATCTGGTCCGCCTGGTTCTCCAGGTAGCTGAGCGCGTCCCCCAGCGTCACCCCGGGCGTCATGACGCCCTGCAGTGTCAGCGAATTGAGCTGCTGGAACTGGGCGCGCTCGGACGGTTCCACGCCGCGGTCCAGGGATACCACCGTCGACATGGGCACCAGATCGCCGTTGCGGGCGCGCAGGTAGTAATTCTTCAGCATCTGCTCGTCGAGGCGGTATCGGCGCTGGACCTGCGGAATCACCTTGTAGCTGCGGCCCTCCAGGCTGAAGCGGTTAACATAACCGCCACCCAGCATCGTGGCGAGGTTGGTGCCGATGTCGCGCATGCTGATGCCCAGATCCCCGGCCCGGTCCCTGTCCACGTGCACGGTGGTTACCGGCTTGTCGAAGTCCACGGATTTTTTGAGGAAGATGAAGTTGCCGCTGCCCATGGCCCGTTGCAGCAACTGATCGGAAACTTCGTCCAGCTGTTCGTAACTCTGGCCTGTTGTAATTACGAACTGCACCGGCAGCCCGCCGCTGGCGCCAGGCAGGCTGGGGCGCGGGAAGGCCGCGGTCTGCAGTCCCGCCACTTTGGAGAGCCCCGCCTGAAGCTTCGGCTGCACCTCGAACTGCGACACGTCCCGCTGGGTGAAGGTTTTCATCTTGAAGCCGCCGAACACGGTATTGCTGCCGCCACGGCCGACGATCATGAACGATTCCTTGTAGCCGGGAACCTGTTCCATTTTGCTCTGAATGTCCCCAGCGTAGGTATCCAGATAGTCGAAGGTGGCGGTCTGCGGCCCGGTACCCTGGAAGAAGATGATCCCCTGATCCTCGGTGGGCGCCAGCTCGCTCTGACTGGTGGCGAACATGAAATAGATGGAGACCAGGACCAGGCCGCCGAAGATCACCGACACCCAGGGTGTCAGCAGCGAGCGGGCCAGCAGCGCGCGGTAGCCGCGGCCCAGGCCGTTGAACATGCGCTCCACCAGCATCTCGAAGCGCCCTTCGCCGCCCTTTGCTTTCAGGACCTTGGAGGAGAGCATGGGCGAAAGAGTGAGCGCGACGATGCCGGAGACCACCACGGCACCTGCCAGCGTGAACGCGAACTCCGTGAACAGGGTGCCGACGAGTCCGCCCATGAAGCCGATGGGCGCGTAGACCGCCACGAGTGTTGTGGTCATGGCGATGACGGGCACCGCGAGTTCGCGGGCGCCCACCAGCGCGGCCTGGAATCGGCTGTGTCCCTCTTCGATATGACGGTGTACGTTCTCGACGACGATGATGGCGTCGTCCACCACCAGGCCGATGGCCAGCACCATGGAGAGCAGTGTCAGCAGATTCAGCGAGAAGCCGAACAGCAGCATGATGAAGCCCGCGCCGATGAGCGACAGGGGAACGGCGATAGCCGGAATGACGGCGGCGCGCATGGAGCCCAGTGTCAGGTAGACCACCACCAGCACGATGATCACCGCTTCGGCGATGGTCTTGTAGACTTCGTCGATGGACGCCTCGATGAATTCGCTGGCGTCATACGGAAGCACCGCCTGCATGCCTTCAGGCAGCTGACGCTTGATATTTGGCAGCTCCTGGCGCACGGCGCGCGCCACGTCCAGCGGGTTGGCGCCGGGCGCCTGCTCGATGCCGATGAACACTGCCGGAATGCCCTTGTACAGCGCCGCGGAATCGTAGTCCTCCGAGCCGAGCTCCGTGGCGGCGATATCGTCCAGCCGCACCAGGGTGGAGCCGTCGCTCTTGACGATGAGGTTGCGGAAATTCTCCGGGTTGCTCACGTCCGTGGTGGCCGTGAGGTTCACGGACACGTATTTGCCCTTGGTCTGGCCCACGCCGGCCAGGTAGTTGTTCTCCTGAAGCACCCCGGCCACGTCGTCCGCGGTCACGCCCAGCGCCGCCATGCGCTTGGGATCCAGCCAGACGCGCATGGCGAACGGCTTGCCGAAAAGGCGCGCTTTCGCGACACCGGGCAGCGCCTGAACCTGCGGCTGAACCACCCGCGTGATGAAGTCGGTGATCTGCGGCGCCGGAATGGTGTCGCTGTAGAAGGCGAGGTACATCAGCGCGGTGGAGTCCCCGGTCTGGGACTCGATTACCGGGTCCTGGGCCGCGGAGGGCAGCACGTTGCGCTGGCTCGCCACCTTGGCCTGGATCTCCGCCACGGCCGCGTTGGGATCGTAGTTCAGCTTCATGTGGGCCTCGATGGTCGAGACGCCCTGCTTGCTGGTGGCGGAGAGGTAGTCGATGCCGTCGGCCTCGGCGATGGCCTGCTGCAGCGGGGTGGTGATGAAACCCTTGACCAGTTCGCTGTTGGCGCCGGGATAGCTGGTGGTCACGGTGACCACGGTGCTGCTCAGCTCCGGATACTGTCGCAGCTCGAGAAGGCCCAGCGAACGCAGCCCCACCAGCAGGATGAGCAGGCTGATGACCGTCGCGAGAACCGGCCGCTTGATGAAGACGTCGGTGAACCTCATTCCGTGCCCACCTTGCCGTCATCCAGGGCGACGGAATTGTCGACGCTGACCGGTTGGCCGTCCCGCAGCTTCACCAGGCCGGCACGAACCACGCGCTGACCTTGCTTCAGCCCCTTCACGATCTCTACCCGGCCCTGTCTGGTGTCGCCGGTGGTTACCTGCTGGCGGCGTGCCAGGAGCTTGCCGTCATTCTGCTCCTCCAGACGATACACAAAGTCACCGTAGGTGTTGTAAGAAATCGCCGTGCGGGGAACGGTGAGCACGTTGCGGCTGTCCGGGGCGAGGGTGTTCACCTCGGCGAACATGCCCGGCCGCAGCGAGCCGTCCGGGTTCTCCAGGCTCGCGCGAATGCGGAAACTGCGTGTTCCCTCGTCCACTCCTGAATTGATGGCCGTCACTTTCCCGTCGAAAGTCCGGTTCGGGTAGGCGTCCACTGACACCTCTACGGCCTGTCCCACCGAGACGTTGCGGAACTGGCGTTCCGGCACGGAATAGTCCACGTAGATCGGGTCCAGCGCCTGCAGGCGCACGATTTCGTCGCCCGGGGAGACGTACTCGCCCAGGTCCACCTGGCGCAGGCCGAGCAGGCCGTTGAACGGGGCCTTGATGGTCTTCTTGCCAATGCGCGCCTGCTGCTCGGCCACTTTCGCCTGGGCGGAATCGAAACGGGCCCTGGCCTCGTCGTACTGGGACTGGGAGACCGCCCGCTTGGGCAACAGATTGGCGGCGCGTTCGTACTGGACCCGCGCGAGCTTGCGATCGGCGATGAGCCCCTGCAGCGCCGCCTGGTCGATGGTGTCATCCAGGGTGACCAGCGTCGTACCGTCTTCGACCCGCTCGCCGGACTGGAACTCGATGCTGCTTACCACGCCGGCCACTTCCGTGGTGACCGAGATGCCGTTCACCGCCCGGAGGCTGCCCACCGAATCGATAGCCGGGCGCCAGCTGCGGCTGTCCACCTTCGCCGAGGCCACCACCGCCGGAGGTTGGGGCTTGCTCATCTGCGCGGTCATCTGCTGGATCTGCCGGTATTTCCACGCGGCAATGCCCCCG
>JASFMS010000301.1:0-3945 GCA_050117435.1 Ectothiorhodospiraceae bacterium
GCGTCTGGCGCAGATTTTCGGTGATCAGGGCAGCCTCGTCGCCGATGAAGCGCACCCACGAGAGTTCCAGCCCCCTCGCGTCCAGCATTTCCACCACGCGGGGAAAGTGCTTGTCCCGCCGCTTGCCGGAGAGCAGTTCGTCACCGATGACAATCAGGCCGATACGCCGGTCCCGCATTCTTCACGTCCCTCAGATGTCGTTCCACAGGCTCAGCCCCGCCGGCTGCCAGGTCAGATAGAGCTGCCGGTCGATGTAGGGTTCCGGATGCCGGCGGAAGTGATGCCGCAACAGGGTAACCGGCACGATCAGCGGCACCAGGCCATTGCGGTAGTCGTGTATGAGCTCCGCCAGCTCGGCCTTGTCGTCGCTGTCGAGTACCCGTTTGAGATAGCCCATGGCGTGGAACAGCACATCGGTGTGCCGGCGGCGGGTCGCCCGGTAGCTCAGCGCCTCCATGAACCGCCGCCCGTACTCGTCGGCCAGCTCGCCCATGGGCCGGCTGCCCGCCTGCGCCACCAGCCGCCCGAGGACGCGGACCCGCTGCTGCCCGTGGGCCATGAGGATGAGCTTGTGGCGGGTATGGAAGCTCACCAGGCTCTCCGGCGTCACGCCGTCCGCCCGCAGCTCCTGCCAGCGCCGATAGGCGTAGACCCGCTCCAGGAAGTTTTCGCGAAGCACGGGATCGTTCAGTCGGCCTTCCTCTTCCACGGGGAGCATGGGATTGGCCTTCATGATCTCCGCGGCGTAGATTCCGCGGCCGTTCTTACTGGGGGAGCCGCCACGGCCGTAGACCTTGACTCGCTCCATGCCACAGCTCGGCGACTTGCTCTTGAGGATATAGCCGCTGATGTCGGACAGCTCGCCGGCCATCCGCCGACCGAAGTCGGCCAGCCTGTCCGTTACATCCAGGGACTCGTCCCGGGTACCGACGGCCCGTGGATCCTCCGGCGAGCCGACAAGGCGAATCGGCTGCCGCGGTATACCAAGGCCAATGGCCACTTCCGGACACACGGGCACGAGTTCGAAGTATTCCGCCAGGCGGTCCGCCACGAACCGGTCGCGTTTGTGCCCCGAATCGAATCGCACCTGCTCGCCGAGCAGGCAGGAACTGACGCCGACCCGGATTTTGCTCTCGCTGCGTGGCGGCTGATCGCTTGCTTCCTGCATTTACCCACTCTCGACTTCAGTCCATGACAGCTGCCGACCTTCGGGACGGGCGTTCCGGCAACGCGCGGAACGACCCGCAGGTCGGGTCCGCGGCAATCTCTCAGACGTGCTGAAGCAGCTCGTCCAGGCTGGTGATCTCCACGTGCGGCACCGGTTCCACGTCCTTCGGCCAGGGCTCGCCGGTGCGGTTCAGCCACACCGCGCGCAGTCCATTGGTGGCTGCACCGTAGACATCGCTGTAGACGTCATCGCCCACGTGCACCACCTCACCCGGCACCACACCGCCCCGACGGCAGGCCGTATCGAACACCAGATGCGAGGGCTTGGCGGCCCCGACGTCCATGGCCGAGACGGCGAAATCGAAGTACCGGCCAAGGTCCATGCGCCGGATTTCCGCGTTGCCGTTGGTGATGGCTCCCAGCTTGACGCGTCCGTGAAGCGCGTCCAGCGTGCGTTCGGTGTCGGGATACAGCACCACGTCATGCCGATGCGCCAGCATGACGGCAAAGGACTCTTCGACCAGACGTTCCAGCTCCCCTCCCCGGTAGCCGGCCGCCTCCCCGGCACGCCGCATCGTCTCCTTGCGCAACCGGGTTACGTCGTGCGCCAGATCCGGCCGTTCGGTTGCCAGCGCCATGCGCATGTCACGAAGGGCCTCCACCGGGAAACGCTCCGTCAGGCGCGGGAAATTCGCGCTCAGGTATTCCTGGGTCGCCGCCTCCGCGCGCTCGATGACGCCGCTGAGATCCCACAGCGTGAAATCCAGGTCAAAGGTGACCGCCGCCACCGCCCGCTCCGACCACTGTTCGGGCCGGACCATCAGGGCGAGTCCACGGCGTCGCCGCCGCCCTCCGCCTCGCGCCAGACGCAGCGCCCGCCCACGGCTTTGTCCAGGCGCTCCAGCCAGGCTTCGTGGCGCTCCAGTTCCTCAGCGGACGCCCGGATCACCGGCAGTGGTGGACGATCCGCCTCCAGGCGCCGGATTCCGCGTGTCTCGGCGGCGCCCTCGCCGCCCCGCTCGGCATCCAGCGACAGAGCGGTCTGCCCGCCGGTTATGGCCAGGTATACGTCGGCCAGAATCTGGGCGTCCAGCAGCGCCCCGTGCAGCTCGCGCTGGGAATTGTCGATTCCGTAGCGCTTGCAGAGCGCGTCCAGGGTGTTGCGCTGTCCGGGGTGCAGCTCGCGCGCCATGGTCAGCGTATCGGTGATGCGCGCGTAGTCCGTGGTGCGCCCCCAGTTCTCCCCGAGCTTCGCCAGCTCGTGGTCGATGAACCCCACGTCGAAGGGCGCATTGTGAATGATCAGCTCGGAGTCCCGGATGAACTCCACGAACTCCTGGGCCACTTCGCTGAATCGCGGCTTGTCGGCCAGAAAATCGTTGGTGATTCCGTGCACTTCCATGGCACCGGCGTCCACTTCGCGGTCCGGCTGCAGGTAGTAGTGAAACGTCCGCCCCGTGGGACGGCGGTGGTTTAGCTCGTAACAGCCGATTTCGATGATCCGGTGGTCATCCTTGGTTTCGAGACCGGTGGTCTCCGTGTCGAGAACGATCTGGCGCATGGGTCGCTTATGGTCTCCGTATCTGCCCTTTGCCTGCGTAGCGGGCTGTCCGTCACCTGTACACCCGCGGGCGGGCACGGGCGGTCACTGCCGCAGCTCGTCGATTCCGCGGTTGGCGAGTTCGTCGGCGCGCTCATTGCCCGGATGCCCGGTGTGCCCGCGCACCCAGTGCCATTCCACCTCATGGTTGCCGGCAAGCTCGTCCAGGCGCTGCCAGAGGTCGGCGTTCTTTACCGGCTTCCTGGCGGCCGTGCGCCACCCGCGGCGCTTCCAGTTCGGCAACCACTCGGTGATCCCTTTGCGCACGTACTGGGAGTCCGTCGTCAGAACCACGTGGCAGCGGCGGTTGAGGCTGGCCAGCGCTTCGATGGCCGCCTGCAGCTCCATGCGGTTGTTGGTGGTTTCCGGCTCACCGCCGTGGAGGGTCTTCTCCTTGCCCTGCCAGCGCAGCACAACGCCCCAGCCGCCCGGGCCGGGGTTGCCCCGGCAGGCGCCGTCCGTGAAAACTTCAACTGTCGTCATCGGGTCTCGGGTTTCCGTTTTTCGAATCGTGGGTTCTCGAATCTCGCGTTTGCGCCCCGTACACGTTGCGCCCCTGTCCGCCCCGGGCGCTTGGGAGCACCCGGGAACTCGGCTCCGCCAGCCCTCCGGGTATCACGGCAAGGCGCGGCCGCCACTGTGGGCGCATCGGCGTCACGCCCACCACATGCTTCTGACCCATGGTCAGATGGACGCCGCCGACCCAGCGCACATAGCGCGCCCCCAGGTTTTCCAGCCGCCGCATGCGCCGGAACATCGCCTCATTGCTGACCGGCGGCCGCAGGAAGAGGCCCTGACGTCCCTCGATCTCGAACCCCAGCAGCGTCATCCAGTCTTCCAGCCGGGAGCGGGTGACATAGCGCCCGCTCCAGGGCGGCCGTCCCCCGCGGGGACCGGCTAGCAGGCGCCGCATCCCCCAGACGCTGAGCGGGTTGAAGCCGAGAACGATCAGGTGGCCTTCCGGCCGCAGAACCCGTTCCGCTTCGCGGAGGATATGGTGGGGCTGCTCACTGAACTCCAGCTGATGGATAAGAATGACAACATCCATGCTCTCCTGCGCGAACGGCAGACCGTCCGGCGCAGCGGCGATGTCCACCGGCCCGCCGGCCCACTCGTCCACCAGCCAGAGCCGGGCGTCCCCGAACAACGCGGGCCTCTGCCCCCGGCCGTAGGCCCCA
>JASFMS010000302.1:0-3959 GCA_050117435.1 Ectothiorhodospiraceae bacterium
CATCCGCCAGCGAGTGAACTGCGAGTGGGTTGCCGGGCGGAAGTATGAGCCCCTGCTCCCGCCAGGCCCACTCGATGGTCACGAAGGGCATCCCCCCCAGGGTACGGCGCACGAACGGCGTGTTGTACTCGCCGGTCTCCGGGTCCAGAACGTGGATGCCGCAGGCAACGGCGGCGCCCTGCGCGACACACTGCAGACCGTCCATGCTGCCGTCGAGCAGCTGAGCGAGACCGGCCCCCGCCTCCGACAGCGTCCATGCGAGAAGCGGGTCATGACTGCCGGCGATCACCGGCGGTGCGGCATGGGGAAGCCCTTCGGTGGCATGGGTGTTCCGCAGAATCCAGAGATCCACCAGCGATCTCGGAAAAAGCAGCTTGCCGGTAATCCGCGTGCAGGGAATGCGCTCCTCGCGCACGAGCTGGTACACCTTGCGCTCCTTGAGCCGCAGGTACTCGGCCACCTCGGCGGTGTTCATGAGGTCACGCACCGTCACTCTCCTAGGCGACCATTTTCTCCCCAAGGTGGCTGAGAAGATTGTCGAACGACTGCCGGAATGCGGCCACCCCGTCGCGTTCCAGTTGTTCGGTCACCTCGGCCAGGTCGATTTCCAGCTCCGCGAGGCCCTCCAGCAACTCCTGCGCCTGTTCCACCCCGCGTGTCAGGGCCTCCGGATCCACGTTTCCATGATCCCTGAATGCCTCGTAGGTCGCAGGGGGCATTGTGTTCACGGTATCCGGGCCGCAGAGGGACTCGACGTACAGCACGTCCGAATAGGCCGGATTCTTGGTACCCGTGCTTGCCCAGAGCAGCCGCTGCGGGCGCGCCCCGAGCTCACGCAACCGCCGAAACCGAGTGTCCGAGATGTGCGACAGGAAGCGCTGATACGCGAGTCGGGCATTGGCCACCGCCGCACCGCCGACCCATTCCGGCCGCCGTTTTTCGAGAACGGGATCCAGCGCGGAGTCCAGGCGGCTGACGAAGAAACTCGCGACCGAAGCGATCTCATCCACGGGCTCCCCTGCCTCGGCGCGCTTTTCGAGGCCCCTCAGATAGGCGTCCACCACCTCGTCGTAGCGCTCGCGGGAAAAAAGCAGCGTCGCGTTGACGCTGATACCTTCGGCCACCAGCCGGGAGATGGCCGGGAGTCCTTGGCGGGTGGCGGGGACCTTGATCATGACGTTGCGCGCGGCGACTCGCTGGTAGAGCGTCAGCGCTTCCTCCACCGTTCCCTCCGTGTCGTAGGCCAGGTCCGGAGACACCTCCAGGCTCACCCGGCCGTCCACGCCGCCCGTGCGCTCGAAAACCGGGCGAAGCTGGCGAGCGGCCTCGCGAATGTCTTCCACCGCCAGACTGAAGAACAGACTGCGTGGATCCGAGGCGCCCGCCGTTTCGCATTCCCGGCGAATCTGCTCGTCGTAGGCGGCGCCGCCGCTGATGGCCTTGTCGAAAATGGTGGGGTTGGTGGTCACGCCCCGGAGGTCGTCCTGCTCCACGAGCCGCTCAAGCTCGCCTGACCGCAGCATGGTCCGGGTCAGATAGTCGCACCAGACACTCTGACCGGCGGCGTTTAAGCGCCGAAGCGGATTCTCCCTCTCTTTCATTGGTCCTCCCTGTCAGCGGTAACAGTTGTGAGGGCAGCGCAAGGCCGGATTATCGCATGACGGCCGGGCCGGTGCCCGGTCGGACACCCTTGGCAACGGCACCGGCCGTCCCCACCCCACTATTAAGGAAACGCTGAACAATTCCCGCGTGCCTCTGCACATCACAGCGGCGCTGTGGCAAGGCGGAGTTCGCAGTGAATGGCCGTAGCCCTTTACAAGAACGCCAACGCAGTCCACAGCGCCGCTGTGTTGCGCTGCTTGACTGTACCGTCAGTACAGCGCTGCGCAGCGCGCCTTGTCTGCGAGCGCGCTGTGCGGCCGTTGACCACTTGACGCTGTACTCGTTTGGAACGGAGCCGACTCCGGTCAAAGCGAGCGCAGCGTTCGGGGGTCAATGGCTCGCGCGAATTGTTCAGCGTTTCCTTAACGGTACGCCAATGGAGACAGCCAGCTCATGGATAACATTGATATCGGCGACGCGCACATTCCCAAGCTCGGCTTCGGAACATTCGAACTGCGCGGGAAGGCGGCGCGAGACATGGTTTCCCGAGCCATCGAGACGGGATACCGACACATCGACACCGCGCAGATGTACGGCAATGAAACGGAGGTCGGCCGCGGGATTCGCGACAGCGGCATAGAGCGCGACAACCTCTGGGTAACAACCAAGGTCTGGCCGGACCGGTTTCGCGACGGCGACTTCCAGCGCTCCGTGGCGGAGAGTCTCGACCGCCTCGACGTAGGTGCCGTGGACCTGCTGCTGCTTCACTGGCCCAGTGGCGAGGTTCCCCTGGCGGAAACGATCAATGCCCTGAACGAGGTCCGTGACGGGGGGCTGACCCGGCACATCGGCGTCAGCAATTTTACCGTCGCCCTCCTGAACCAGGCGGTTTCGCTATCCACCGCACCACTGATCGGCAACCAGGTGGAGTACCACCCGTACCTCTCCCAGAAGCCGGTGCTGGACGCCCTCCGCCGCCACGGCATGGCGCTGACCGCCTACTGTCCGCTGGCCAAGGGACGGGTATTCGACGACTCCACCCTCGCGCGGGTCGCGGCCAACCACGACAAACAGCCGGGCCAGGTGGTCCTGAGGTGGCATTACCAGCAGCACGGTGTCGCCGCCATACCGCGCTCCAGCCGGCCTGAGCACATGCGCGCCAATTTCGACATCTTCGACTTCCGGCTGACTGACGCGGAGATGAACGAGATATCCGGGCTCGCACAACCGCGCGGTCGACTTATAAACCCGGCGGGACTGGCACCCCAATGGGACTGACGCCGGGTACAGCGATATCAGTCGGATAACCATGGCGCGGCCGCTGTTACCAGACCCAGCACCATGAACGTTGCCGCGGCCGCCCAATGCACCCAGCGAACCGGCAGGCGCCGGAAGATCGCTTCGCCGCCGAATACTACCGGTGCATTGGCAGCGAGCATGCCGAGCGTCGTCCCGGCCACCACCAGCGGGACCGAATCGTAGCGTGCGCCCAGGGCAACGGTCGCGACCTGGGTCTTGTCCCCCATTTCGGCAAGAAAGAAGAGAACCAACGTCGTAACGAACACACCACCGTAGCGGGCGGCGCCCGTGTCCTCTTCCATATCGTCGGGGCGTAATAGCCAAAGCCCCATCAGGGCGAAGGACGCGGCGAGCACGTAACGGAGAAGTTCGGGCCCGATGGCGCGGGACACCGCTTCACCGGCGAGCGCAGCAACGTAGTGGTTCGCCAGCGTGGCGACCAGAATGGCCAGGCAGATGGGCCACGGTCGTCGGTACCGTGCCGCGAGAACCAGCGACAGGAGCTGTGTCTTGTCGCCTACCTCGGCGATGGCGACGACAAGAGTTGAAACCAGGAGGGAATCCAAGGAACACTCCAGCGGGGTTCGGCGCAAGGTCGACACCAACGGACACACCACGCTCGCCGAACCCCGGTTGGAGCGTGCTGTGCCGCAGGTCTCGCCAAGCGAATGCCGCGCGCGCCATGGCCGAGGCCAAGTCTGTTGACGCGCGCCCCGCTGTGTTGCGGGAGGCTACTCCCCTGAAGCGCGGGTGATACTAGCGAAGCGGCATTTGCCTGTCCACCCTCTCCAGCAGTGCAGCATCAATGCGTCAGTGCGCCGCGCCGGCACCGTCGGCCGTGCCACGGTGGAGGAAGAACACCAGCGGAATCACCGCCAGGAAGATGGCGGCCAGGAAACGAAAGTCATCCACGAACGCCAGCATGCGAGCCTGGCCCTGCACCATGCCGTAGATGACGCTTTGTGCCTTCGCCGTCACGGCCCCCAGGTCAGCGCCGTGGTTGAGCAACCCGGCCTTGATGCCCGCCAGCATGTCATGGTACCGTGCGCTGTAATCGC
>JASFMS010000303.1:0-3949 GCA_050117435.1 Ectothiorhodospiraceae bacterium
GAATGATTACCGACCGCAACGGCGAACCTCTGGCCATCAGCTCGCCGGTGGACTCCGTCTGGGCCGATCCGGGGGAGCTGTTGCAGGCACGCGATCGCATTCCGGCGCTGGCCAAACGGCTGGGACTGCGCAGTGCCGCCCTGGTGCAGACGCTGCAGCGTCACAAGGACCGCCAGTTCCTCTACCTTCGCCGTCACATTCCGCCGGACCGTGCCCATGCCGTGATGTCGCTGGAGCTGCCGGGTGTCGGTCTGCGCCGCGAGTACCGGCGTTTCTATCCGGCCGGCGAGGTGACTTCCCACGTGCTGGGCTTCACGAACATCGACGATCACGGCCAGGAGGGGCTGGAGCTTGCCTTCGACGACTGGCTGGAGGGCGAGCCGGGCGCGAAACGGGTGGTACGCGACCGTCTCGGCCGTGAAGTGGAGACCGTGGAGCAGATCCGCAAGCCGCGGCCGGGGAAGAACCTCACGCTGGCGATGGATCGGCGGCTGCAGTATCTCGCCTATCGTGAGCTGAAGACCGCGGTGCGCCGCCATCACGCCAAATCCGGGTCGCTGGTGCTGCTGGACGCCCGCACCGGGGAAGTGCTGGCGATGGTGAACCAGCCGGCGTTCAATCCCAACAACCGGTCCGAGATCCGCGGCAGCCGCTACCGCAACCGGGCGGTTACGGATGTCTACGAGCCCGGGTCGACGATGAAGCCGTTCACGGTCTCCGCCGCCCTGGAATCCGGCAAGTTCCGGCCGCAAACCAAGATCGACACCAGTCCCGGCGTCATTCGCGTCGGGCATAGCCGGGTTCGCGACGAGCGTGACTACGGCGTCATCGATCTGCCCACGCTGATCCGCAAATCCAGCAACGTGGGTGCCTCTAAGATCGCGTTGACGCTGGACCCCGACGCCATATGGGGGCTGATGTCCCGGGTCGGGTTCGGCCAGGGAACGGGCAGCGCTTTCCCGGGGGAAGTGACCGGGCACCTATCCGCCATGCCGCCGCGCAGCGATATCGAGCGCGCCACGCTCGCCTTCGGGTACGGCATTTCCGTGACACCGCTGCAGCTGGCACGGGCCTATACCGTTATCGCCAGCGGCGGCGTGCTGAGGCCGGTGTCCTTCATCAAACGCGACGACGCGCCCAAGGGGCGGCGCATTCTCGATGCACCCACGGTGCGCGAGGTTCGTCACATGATGGAGGGTGTGGTGTCCGACACCGGCACCGCGCCCAAGGCCAAGGTGCCCGGATACCGGGTGGCCGGAAAGACGGGGACGGTGAAGAAATCCGTGGCCGGGGGGTATTCCGATCACCGGTATCTTTCGCTCTTCGCCGGCATGGCGCCGGCGAGCAACCCCCGCTTCGTCTGCGTTGTGCTCGTCGACGAGCCCCAGGGTGACGAGTATTACGGGGGACTGGTGGCTGCACCGGTGTTCCGGGAGGTCATGGCCGGTGCGCTGCGTCTGTGGAATGTTCCCCCGGACGGCAAGTCCGGCGACGGCACGCTGCTGATGGCGCAGGGAGGTGACCTGTGACCGGGGCGGCACCACGGACGCTGGACCGGCTCCTGGACCCCTGGTTTCCGGGCGCCGGGCAGCAACCCATCAAAGGCGTGACACTGGATAGCCGGGAGGTCGAACCCGGCTTCCTCTTTATGGCGCTTGCCGGCTCCCGGGCTCATGGCCTGGATTTCCTGGAGCAGGCGCTGGCAGGCGGCGCCGCCGCCGTGATCTACGAGCCCGCGGAAACGGTGGACGTGGCAGCCGCGGCTGCCGCCTGCCGTCAGCGGCAGGTGGCATTGGTCAGCCTGCCGGGGCTGGGCGGGCTGGCAAGTGCCATCGCGGGACGGTTCTACGACGATCCGTCGACGCGTTTGCGGCTCATCGGGGTGACGGGCACGGACGGCAAGACCTCCGTGAGCCAGTTCATCGCGCAGTGCCTTGACGTCGACGGGCGCTGCGGTGTGATCGGGACGCTGGGCAGCGGCTTCCCCGGCGGGTTGACCGCGACCACGCACACCACACCCGACCCCGTCACCGTACAGCGCCTGCTGGCGGAATTCGCCGAGGGCGCGGCTGCTTCAGCGGTCATGGAAGTCTCCTCCCACGCGCTGGATCAGGGTCGCGTGGACGGGCTGCACTTCAATACCGCCGTGCTGACGAATCTGGGCCGCGATCATCTGGACTATCACGGAACGGTTTCAGCCTACGAGGCGGCGAAACGCCGCCTTTTCGAGCATCCCGGGCTCGAGGCGGCCGTGCTCAATCTGGATGACGATATGGGTCGTCGCCTGCGCGAGGGATTGCGGGGACTGCGCCTGATCGGCTACTCCCTCGAGGCGGCAAACGACGCCGCTGTCTCCGCCACGGAAATCAAGGCCGAGGCGACAGGCCTGACGTTGCAGGCCTGCGTGGACGGCGCCTGTGACCGGGTGCACGTTCCCCTGATCGGCCGCTTCAACGCCTATAACGTCCTCGCTACACTCGGCGCGCTTGTCGCCAGCGGCCTGGAAAAATCCCGTGCGCTGGCGCGTTTGTCCCGCATCCGGCCGGTTCCCGGACGCATGGAGCCCTTCGGCGGCGGCGAAGGCCGTCCCACCGTCATCGTCGACTACGCCCACACCCCCGGTGCACTGGAGGCGGCTCTGACGGCGCTGCGCGCCCATGTGGAAGGCCGCATCTGGTGCGTGTTCGGCTGCGGCGGTGATCGCGACCCGGGCAAACGGCCTCTTATGGGGCAGGTTGCCCGTGCGGGCGCCGAATACCTGGTGCTCACCAACGACAATCCCCGCAGCGAGGATGCGGAGACAATACTCGCGCAAATCCGTGCCGGAACCGGCGGCGGTGACGACGTTCGTGTCATTCCGGATCGCGCCGAGGCGATTCGTGCCGCCTGTCGCGAGGCGGGGCCCGGCGACGCCGTGCTGGTGGCGGGCAAGGGCCACGAGGACTATCAGATCATTGGAGCTGACCGGCTCGCCTTCAGCGACCGGGAGACGGTCAGTCGCATTGTCGAGGAGCTGGCTTGATGGATCCGGTTTCCATCGGACAACTGGCTCGCGAACTGGGAGGCGAGGTCCGCGGAGCCGACGCCCAGGTGCAGGGCGCAGTCATCGACTCGCGCCGAACGGGCGAAGGCGATCTGTTCGTGGCTCTCGCCGGGTCCCGGGTGGACGGACACGACTATCTCGCTCAGGCGCGGGAGGCAGGCGCCGCCGCGGCGATGGTGGAGCGATGGTTGGAAGACGCGCTGCCGCAGTGGCGGGTCGAGAACGCGCGGCAGACGCTGGCCCGACTCGGCACTCTGGCTCGCGAGCGCAGCCGGGCGAAAATCGTCGGCATTACGGGGAGCAACGGCAAGACCACAGTCAAGGAAATGATCGCCGCCATTGCCGGGCGTTGCGGGGAGACGCTGGCCACACAGGGCAATCTGAACAACGAGCTTGGCGTGCCGCTGACGCTGTGCCGCCTCGATTCCAGCCATCGGTACGCCGTAGTCGAGATGGGCTGCAGCCGGCCCGGCGACATCGCCACCCTGGCAGGGTGGACGCGCCCCGATATCGGCTTGGTGACCAACGCCGGCCCGGCTCACCTGGAAGGCCTGGGTGACCTGGACGGCGTGGCGCGCACGAAGGGCGAGCTGTTCCAGGAACTGCCCGCGGACGGTGTTGCCGTCGTCAACGCCGACGATCGCTACGCGGAGTTCTGGATGGAACTGGCCGGAGACCGTCGCCGGCTGACGTTCGGTATGGCCGACGCCGGCGCGGACGTGCATGGCGAGGCGGCCGACGGTGATCGGCTTCTGGTGCGCCTGCCCGATGGTACCCGTCTTGAAGTGACGCTGCCGCTGCCGGGTGCGCACAACCGCCTGAATGCCCTTGCGGCAGCGGCGGTGGGCTACGCGCTGGGGGCCCCGGCGAAGGCCATCCGCGAGGGTCTCGAGGCGCTGCGGCCCA
>JASFMS010000304.1:0-3942 GCA_050117435.1 Ectothiorhodospiraceae bacterium
GTGTCACTGTCATCGCGGGTGCTGGACGCCGGGTGCGGGACAGGGCTCACCGGACGCGCCCTGCATCGTGCGGGATTCAAGCGCATCGACGGGATGGACATCTCCGAGCACTCTCTTCGGTTGGCCGACCGAACCGGTGCGTACGATCACCTGTTCCACCACGATCTGCAGCAGAAACTGCCGCTGGAGGACGACACCTACGATGCGCTGCAGTGCATCGGCGTTCTGACCTACATCGCCGAGGCGGCGGCACTGCTGCGGGAATTCTGCCGGGTCGTGCGGCGTGACGGCATCCTGCTTTTCTCACAGCGCGACGATCTCTACGAGTCCCGTGATTTTCCGGCGATGCTGGCGGCGTTCGAGCGGGAGGGGATCCTCGAGGTTCTCGAAACCACGGAGCCCCAGCCCTATCTCCCCCACAACGAAGACTTCGGCGACAGTACGCTGGTGATCTTCACCGTTTGCCGCGTGACCGGCGCCTGATCCTGGTTGGACCGGCCGCCGGGCGGGGGGCCGCCCGGCACCGGCTTTCAGGCACCTGCCGGCTCGGTTTCGAGCTCCGGCTCCTCCATCTTCAGATAGCGCACCAGCTCGTCCTGGAGGTCGTCAGCGATCCAGTCCGGATGGGTGATCTGGAGATAGAAGATGGTGAAGTAGATGACCTTGATGGAGGTGATTCCCCGCTTGAGGGCCACGCTGAAGAGCTTCCCGAGGTAGAACAGGACCAGCAGAGGCACGATGGTGATCGCGAAAGTGCCGTCGCTCACCAGGAAGCCCGGGAGCTGGCCGGGAGAGACGGGGAAATGCAGCGCGGGCAACCAGTCGGCGGCGGCCACGCCCAAACCAATGGCGATTACAGCCAGTACCAGATAGACGGGGGCCACGATGACGCCGACGATTCGCCCTATGAAATCGATGCCGAACACCCCGGTGAGCGTTTCCGGTACCCGCTCGCGAAGATGACGGATGTTGCCGATAGCGTCGCGGATGCTCAAGCGGTCCACGGTGGTCGCGGGTAGAAGGTAGTGATTGAGCAGGTCCCAGATTTCCACGACCGCCGCGAGCAGGACGCTGACGAGCCCGGAGCTGGCCTCGCCTTCCTTGCCGCCGCCCCGCCGACTGCTTACGTAGGTCATGACCAGGTCAAGCAGCGCGAGCTTGCGCACGGTGGAGCGCAGGTCCCGGGAGATTCCGCGTGCTTCGGCGTACGTGCGATCTTCCCCGGTTACCGCCTGATAGACCAGCCAGCTCTGCGCCACCTCCTGGTAGTTATTGTAGAAGTGCTGATAGATGTAGAGCACGAAGGCGAGCAGCAGTAGCAGCCACGCCAGGCCACCGTGATCGCCATCCCCGGCCGCGGCCTGGAAGGCCAGACCCAGGCCGACGACGAGCACCGCGGAATTGACGGCGCCGTAAATGGTTGTGCGTATCCAGGGTGTAATCAGGTCGCGCTCGCGGCCCACGACCGTGAACGTGTGCTTCAGCAGATAGCCAATACAGCCCAGGCGCTTGCCGAAGGGCAGCGTTTCGAGGTTCTTCATTGTTGTGCCCGTCCCTTGTCAGTCCCTCGCGGTCCCCGTGGTAGAGAGCCCGCGGAACCATCTAATCAGTGCGGGCGGGCGGTATCAAGCCGGTGGGGTCGGTCACGCAGGGGTGTGTCAGGGAGAGCAAGGCGGGCCGTCTGGCTCAGTCGATCTCGCCGGTCAGCCAGTACTGTAGCCGGCCGTGATGGCTCCCGACGCAGTCCTTGGCGGCTTTCTTGGACAGGCGGGCCACGCCGGCGCCCGGGCGGAACGCCGCTCCACCGGCGCCACGCATAGCCGTGGCGCAGGTGGGTCGCGGGGGTATGGTCGCCGGCGCGGTCAGGAGCCGAGCGTGCCCTCAGGCGACATTCGCTCCGGGCCGCGGTGGTCGGGCCCCGGTGCATTCGGATACCAACTGCTGGCGTTCGCGGATGCGGGCGCCGGTCAGCACGAACCCGGCCAGCTCGCCACCGGTTTCCCGGAACAGCGCCCGTAGGCCGTCCTCCTGCTCCTCGACGGTCCACTCACCGGTCTGTTCCGGCGCCGGTGGCAAAACACTTACCGGGTGCGCCGGTGTTTTAACGGCCACCGGCATGGGCGGGAAGTCCACCGCGGCGGTCGTGCCCAGAGCGTTGTCGGCGACGACGCGCGCGGCGTGGTTGATGGGGGCGATGAACGGGAGCAGGCGGCCGTCGATTTCCACGCAGTCGCCGATGGCATGGATAGCCGGGTCCGTGGTGCGCAGGTGGGCGTCGACCCGGATGCCGCGTCCGACGTCGACGTCGGCGTTCGCGGCGAGATCCGTTCGCGGCGTGAGCCCTACGGCGGACAGCACGATGTCCGCCTCCAGCCGGGTTCCGCACCCCAGGGTGAGCCCGTAACCGGAGCTCGCGCGTGTCACCTGGCTTACCGTATTCTCCAGGTGCCACTCTACGCCCAGTTCGGCGAGTGCGGACTGCAGGCGCCGTCCCGCCGCCTCCGGCAACTGTCGATCCATGGGCCAGCGGCCCTTGCCTATCACGGCGACCGTGTGTCCATTCGCGCTCAGGTCGTTGGCGAATTCGCAGCCGATGAGACCGTTGCCGATGATGGCCACCCGGGCTTCGGGGGCCAGCCTGCCCCGAAAGCGATGGTAGTCGTCCAGGTCGTTGATGCTGAGTACATCCGCCGCGCCGTCACCCTGCAGCGGCGGTCGGATCGGTTCGGCGCCGACAGCGAGTACCAGTCGGTCATAGGGCTGTTCGCCGATGCTGGTGTGAACGAGCCGCTGCTCGCGGTCGATGGCCAGAACGTCGCAGAAGGGATGCACCCGGATGCCCAGCCGGCGCTCCATGTCCAGGGCGCTGTGTGTGGCGAGCTCCGCCGCCGATTTCCCCCGGGAGAGGGCGTTGGACAGGGTCGGCTTGGAATAGTGCCTGCCGTCATCCCGCGTGAAAACGACGATCGGCTTGCGGGAGTCCCGTTGCCGGATCTGCTCGGCGACGCTGTAGCCGGCATGCCCGCTGCCGACAATCACGATGGGCTCGTCCGGGCGAGGGGCCGGCACCGGGGCGGGCGAGACAGCCGGTTGCGGCTGCGCAGCGGCAACGTCGTCGTCCTCGTCGAGCTCTATCATCTCGAAGTCGGCCTTGCCGACACCGCATTCCGGGCACACCCAGTCTTCGGGCACGTCCTCCCATCGCGTTCCGGGCGGAATGCCGTCGTCGGGCCATCCCTCGGCCTCGTCGTAGATAAAGCCGCAAATGATGCAGAGCCATTTCTTCATGCCGTCCCCCCCGGTCAACCGCGGACACGCACCGCAATGTTCTTGGTGCGAAGGTAGCTGTACAGCGCTTCCTGGCCCTTTTCGCGGCCATACCCCGAGAGCTTGGTGCCGCCGAAGGGGGTTTCGATGCCGCCCGCGAACCACTCGTTGACGAACACCTGGCCGGCGATCAGCCGGTGGGCGGTGCGGAATGCGCGGTCCAGGTTCCGGGTGAATACGCCGGCCACGAGTCCGTAATCGGTGCCGTTGGCCAGCGCGATGGCCTCGTCCTCGGTATCGAAGGGGAGGGCGGCGATGACCGGGCCGAAGACCTCTTCCCGGGCGATTTCCATCTCCGGAGTGACGTCCGCGAACACCGTGGGCTGCATGAAGTAGCCGTCGGTGTCCGCCACGCGGGCGCCGCCGGTCAGGGCCCGGGCCCCCTCGTCGCTGGCCGTTCGGCACATGCGCTCCACCCGCTCCAGCTGCTCGGCGGATACCAGGGGTGTGATGTCCGGGTTGTCGACGCCGGCGCCGATGGACAGTCCAGCCGCCATTTCGGCGATGCGCTCGACGACTTCGGCGTAGCGGGAGCGGTGAACGAGAATGCGGGACATCGCCGAGCACACCTGCCCGGAGTTGAAGAAGATACCGCCGCGAACGCTCTCCAGTACC
>JASFMS010000305.1:0-3936 GCA_050117435.1 Ectothiorhodospiraceae bacterium
CTATGGCAATGCCTACGTCACTTCGATTCTGGATGCCGACGGTCGAATCGGGCTCGACTGGGGCGTGTACGGCGTCCCCGAAACGTTTGTTCTGGACGCCGACGGTGTTATTCGCCACAAGCACATTGGGGCAATCACCCCGGACGACATTAAAAACGAGCTCATTCCTCTGATTGAGAAACTGCGCGACGAGGCTGATACATGACGTTCCTGCGTCGAGCGCTTCCCGTGGTCCTGCTCGCTGCTGTGTTCGCTTTCCCGGTTATCGCGGCGGAGCGATATTACCACTTCGAAAATGACAGCCAGCAGGCGAGGTACGAGGCGCTTACCCGCCAGCTCCGGTGCCTGGTGTGTCAGGGGGAGAGCATTGCCGATTCCCACGCCGATCTGGCGAAGGACCTGCGGTCGCAGGTGCATCGCATGATTCTGAACGGCAAATCGGACGCCGACATCATTGATTTCATGGTTCAGCGCTACGGTGATTTCGTGCTTTACCGACCGCCGGTGAAACCGACTACCTGGGTGCTATGGATGGGGCCATTCGCACTCTTTGCGACGGCGGTAGCCGTCATGCTCCTGCTCGCTCGTCGTTCACGCGGGCGTGAAAGTTCCGAGCTCACCCCTGAGGAACGAAGCCGGCTCAAGGCCACGCTGGGGCAACGGGACGAGGAGGGCCGTCGGTCGTGATGTGGCTTTTCGGGCTCATTCTCGCTCTGCTCTGCATTCTCGCCCTGGCGTTCGTCGTGGTCCCTCTGATGCGGCGAGGCGTCCCGGCCGGGAGCGACACGAACCAGAGCAATATCGCCATCTATCGCCGCCGGCTGGAGGAGCTCCAGGCGGACGTGGAGGCGGGCACAATCGATGCCGACGCCTTCGAGGAGGCAAAGAGCGAGCTCGATCGTGAGCTCCTGGGCGACCTATCGGAACCCGTCGAACGGGGCGACCGCGGACCGGCTCGGCGCGGCCGCCGCGGGGGTATCGTTGCGGCTTCCGTGATGATTCCTGTTACCGCGGTCGTCTTCTACTTCTGGCTTGGCGACCCGGGGGCGCTCAACCCCGCACCCGCGATCTCCGGTGACAGGGCCGAAGCGGTGAAGATGATCCGCGACCGCATCGATTCCCTGGAGGAGCGGGCGAAGGCCAATCCGGACGACCAGATGACCTGGAAGATGCTGGGGCAGGCGTACATGATCCTGGAAAGGCCCCAGGACGCGGCATCCGCGTTCGGTCATGCGCTCAACGTGGGTGACCAGACACCGGAACTGCTCACCGACCGGGCCCGTGCCCTCGCGGTCGCCGCGGGAGGCCGATTCGCCGGTGAACCCCGCCTTCTGCTGGATAAGGCCCTGGAGCTGCAGGGCAACAACCCTCGGGTTCTATGGTTTGCGGGGCTGGCTGCAGCACAGGGGGGCGAAACGGATCGAGCGCGGCGACTCTGGGGACAGTTACTGGGACAACTGCCGCCGAACAGCGAAGTGGCGGGACGTCTGAAGACGGCGCTCGATCGGCTCCCCGGCGGGGGCGCTGCCGCTGTCTCCGATGCGCAGATTTCGGTGGACGTTCGCCTGGCGCCGGATCTGGCAAAGGCGTATCCGCCGGAGACCACGGTCTATGTGCTTGCGCGGGCCGTCGACGGCCCGCGCATGCCGCTGGCGGTACGCAAGGTGAGTCTGGGCGAGCTGCCGATAACGGTGACGCTGGACGACTCGCTGGCCATGAGCCCGCAGCTGCGTCTCTCCCAATTCAAGCAGGTGGAGATCGTCGCGCGTGTGTCCCCGTCGGGCCAGGCGATGGCGCAGGCCGGCGACCTGGAGGGGCGAGCCGGCCCGGTTGCCGTTTCCAAGGACGCCAGCGCGGACGTTGTGGTGGACAAGCGTCTCGACTAGGTTGGCTAGTCATTCGAGACTGATTCTCAGCCCCGCGGCCGCGGCCAGGGGCGCCAGCGTCATCGCCAGGACCGACATGCCGGCCAGCAGCTGCAGATGCCCCGTAATGGGCAGGCCGCTGGCGGCGGCGTCGGCGGCGCCGGCGCCAAAGATGAGCACTGGCACGTACAGCGGCAGTATCAGCAGCGACAGCAGCACTCCGCCCCGTCGCACGCCCACCGTCAGCGCCACCCCCACCGCGCCCAGCGCGCTGATCACCGGTGTTCCGAGTAGCAGCGTCGCGGCGAGCTGCGGTACCGCCTCCATTGGATAGTTCATCAGAACGGCCAACAGCGGCGACACCACCACCAGTGGCAATGACGCCACGGTCCAGTGGGCGATGACCTTGCCCAGCACCAGCAGTGGAAAGGGATGGGGTGATACGGCCAACTGTTCCAGCGTACCGTCCTCGAAGTCGCTCCGGAACATCATGTCCAGGGACAGAAGGGAGGCCAGAAGTGCGGCTACCCAAATGATTCCCGGAGCGAGGGTGCGCAGGGTCTGCGGCGCAGCGCTCACGGCCAGCGGGAAAAGCGCCGTCACGAGCACGAAGAAGAGCACGGGGTTGAGGATCTCCGCCCGGGCCCGGCTGGCCAGCAGCAGATCGCGGTGGATCAGGGCCATGAAGGCGGTGGCGGTCCGAGGTTCAGTCATCGCCAAGGCGTATCCGCTGCAGGCCTTTGGGATCGAGGCGTACGGTCTGGTGAGACGTCATTACGACGACGCCGCCGTCTTCGAGATGTTCATGAATCATGGCATCCACGGTCTTGACGGCGTCCCGGTCCAGTGCCGTGTAGGGTTCATCGAGAATCCACAGTCGCGAACGGCACGCCCGCAAACGGGCTAATGCCACGCGGCGCCGTTGACCCGCCGAAAGCTGTCGGCAGAGCACATCGCGGTGGTCGGTCAGCCCGAGCGCCGAAAGTGCCTCGCCGGCCGACTCGGCTCTGGGTGTTCCCAGCCGTACCGCCAGTTGGAGGTTCTCTTCGGCGGTAAGGTCGAGTTTAATGCCCGGCGCGTGGCCGATGTAGGCCAGATCGCGCGTGAATGTCGGCCAGTGGCTGCGCGTGTCCCCCATATCCCATTGCACGTTTCCTTCGTCCGCCAGGGACAGTCCTGCCAGCACGCGGAGCAGGCTTGTCTTTCCCGCACCATTGGGGCCTTCCACGACCAGCAGCTCGCCGTCGTTCACGCGGAAACTCAATGCGTCGAACAGGAGCCGGTCCTGGCGTGTCAGCGAGAGATCTATGGCTTCCAGCAATTGTCGTTCTTCCCGGTCTAAACGAACGTCGGGACCTCTGAACGGTCTTAGTAGCTACGGACGGTCGTGCCGGTTCCGATCCGCATTTATTGACCCCGTCCCGTTGACGGGGGTCAATGCTACCGCATCCGCGAGTTGGTGTAATACGTGCCTCAGCGAGGATGCGAATCACGAGCGACGGAATGCTGGAAAAGCGCGGTGTTGAGCGGACTGCGGGCAGTGGCGCTTGCCGGTGGTGCCGCAACAGCGCGCAGCGGTAGGTGCCACAAGGAAATGGGCCCGGTATGGTGGGCTCCGGCTACGACGCCGACGAACGGTTTCCCGCAACCGAGGTTCGTTGCACATCGGAGGGTGGCAGCGGCGATGGGGCCGGGTCACCTACGTGCAACGAACTTCGGTTGCGGACAATGGCCGTTGCCATCGAGAGCCATGTTTTGAACGCGATTTCCCACGAATGGAGGGTCCGTGATGCAGTACGGTTACGTTAAGCGCCTGGAAGACGGGTTCGACGACGCCGTCGCCCGCGTTCGCGATGCGCTCGCGGCCGAGGGCTTCGGAGTGCTATCGGAAATCGATGTGCAGGGTGCGCTGAAGAAGAAGCTCGACGTCGACTTTCGGCGGTACCTGATCCTGGGGGCCTGCAATCCGCAGCTTGCCCACAAGGCCGTGCAGGCTGAGCCGCATATCGGCCTTCTCTTGCCGTGCAATGTGCTGGTTCAGGAGGCCGACCAGGGCACGGAAGTCTCCATC
>JASFMS010000306.1:0-3926 GCA_050117435.1 Ectothiorhodospiraceae bacterium
GGTGGAGTCGGTGAGCAAGCCCGTGCAGGTACGCCACGGTACCCCGGACGCGAGGCTGATGGCGGAAATCACACTCGCCGCCGGTTTCACCAGCTTCGAGGGCGGCGGCATCTGCTACAACATACCCTACGCCAAGGCCGTGTCCCTGGCGGACAGCATCCGCGACTGGCAGTACTGCGACCGGCTCGTGGGCTTCTACGAGCGCGAAGGCGTGCGCATCAACCGCGAGCCCTTCGGTCCCCTCACCGGCACACTGGTACCGCCCTTCGTCTCCCACTGCGTGGCCATTATCGAGGGCCTGCTGGCCCTGGAGCAGGGTGTCCGGTGCCTGACGCTGGGTTACGGTCAGGCGGGCAACCTGGTACAGGACGTCGCCGCCATTCGCTCTTTGCGGCAACTCGGGCACGAGTACTTCCGGGCGGCGGGATTCGACGACTACCAGCTCACCACGGTATTCCACCAATGGATGGGCGGTTTCCCGGAAGACGAACCGGGCGCGTACGGCGTGATCTGCCTCGGCGCGGCGGCGGCGTCTCTGGCACGGGCAACGAAGGTCATCGTCAAAACCCCCCACGAGGCGGGCGGCGTGCCCACGGCCGAGGCCAATCGCAACGGCCTGCGGGCGACCCGGCAGATGATCAACATGCTCGGCGAGCAGCAGCCGCCGGCGGACGCGGAGATCGACCGGGAAGTGGAGGTTATCAACCGCGAGGTGCGCGCCGTGCTCTCACGGGTCTTCGAACTGGGGGAGGGCGACATTGCGCGCGGTGTGGTGCGGGCCTTCGAGGCGGGGGTGATGGATATTCCCTTCGCCCCGGCGCGGGCCAATGCCGGCGTGCTGATGCCGGTGCGCGACGATCACGGTGCCCTGCGGGTTCTCGACCCCGGCAACGCACCGCTGCCGGAGGATGTCGTTGCCTTCCACCGTGAACGCATTGCCGAGCGGGCGCGATCCGAGGGACGGGAGGCGGGATTCCAGATGATCGTCGACGACGTGAATGCCATTTCCGACAGCCGCCTTATCGGGCGTCCCGCCGCGTCGTCGGCACACGAATCCCGGGAGGTGCGGGCATGAGGATTCGCAGCGCGCGGTTCGTCGGCGGCCATTCGGCCTTCTACTTCGACGACCAGCAGGCCATTCGCCAGGGGGGCGAGCACGACGGGTTCACCTACCGCGGCACTCCCGTGACGCCGGGTTTCGACGCCGTGCGCCAGGCCGGGGAGTGCGTCTCCATCCTCCTGGAGCTGGAGGACGGCAGCATCGCCATGGGTGACTGCGCCGCGGTTCAGTATTCCGGTGCCGGCGGGCGGGACCCACTGTTCCTGGCGGGGATGTTCGTGCCGTTTCTGGAGCGGCACGTGCGCCCGCTGCTGGAGGGCCGTCCGGTCGACAGCTTTCTGGAGAACGCCCGCTTCTTCGACACCCTGGAGATCGACGGCCGGCGCCTTCACACGGCAGTTCGCTACGGTCTTTCGCAGGCGCTGCTGGACGCCGCGGCGCTGGCACGGCGCTGTCTCAAGGCGGAGATCATCTGCCGGGAGTTCGGGTTGCCCGTGGTGGCGGAGCCGGTGCCGCTTTTTGCGCAGAGTGGCGATGACCGCCACGCGGCCGTGGACAAGATGGTCCTGAAAGGCGTGGATGCGCTGCCCCACGCACTCATAAACAGCGTGCCCGACAAGCTGGGGGGTTCCGGCGAGAAGCTCGTGGAATACGTGCAGTGGTTGGCCGCGCGGGTACGTCATCTGCGCACGGACGCCAGCTACCGGCCGGACCTGCACATCGATGTCTACGGCACCGTGGGCCTGATTTTCGGCAACCGCCCGGAGCGCGTCGCCGAATACCTGGCGCGGCTGGGCGATGAGGCCGGAGAGTTTCCTCTCTACATCGAAGGTCCCGTGGACGCCGGCGCCAGGACGCCGCAGATCGAGGCGCTCGGTGCGGTTTCGGCGCGGTTGGCGGCGATGGGCTCGGACGTGCGCATCGTCGCCGATGAATGGTGCAACACCTACCGCGATATCGCCGACTTCGTGGATGCGCGCTGCTGCCACATGGTGCAGATCAAGACCCCGGACCTGGGTGGCGTT
Organism: Ectothiorhodospiraceae bacterium; assembly: GCA_050117435.1. GTDB lineage: Bacteria > Pseudomonadota > Gammaproteobacteria > Nitrococcales > Nitrococcaceae > JASFMS01. The sequence continues at coordinate 2,086 of JASFMS010000306.1, forward strand.
CACAACGTCGTGGATGCGGTGCGCTACTGCAACGACAACGGCGTCCAGGCCTATCAGGGCGGCACCTGCAACGAAACCGACCTGTCGGCGCGTACCTGCGTGCATCTCGCCCTCGCCGCGCGCCCGGTGCGAATGCTGGTGAAACCCGGCATGGGATTCGACGAGGGCATGACAATCGTCTCCAACGAGATGCGGCGCAGTCTCGCCATGCTGAACGCACGCCGCAATACACGTCAGACGACAGAAATGGAGCAAACGACATGACGCAACCCTACGAGGGACTGCTGGTGGTCACGCTGGAGCAGGCGGTGGCCGCGCCGCTGTGCTCGCGCCACTTTGCCGACGGCGGGGCGCGGGTCATCAAGATCGAGCGGGCCGAGGGAGACTTCGCCCGAAAATACGACGGTGCGGTCAAGGGCGAGTCGTCCTACTTCGTCTGGGCCAACCACGGCAAGGAATCCCTGTGCCTGAACATCAAGGATCCTGACGACGCCGCCCTGCTGCAGCGCATACTGGCCGGGGCCGACGTCTTCATCCAGAACCTGGCACCGGGTGCGGCGGGGCGGGCCGGTTTCGATTCGGACCGGCTGCGCGAGCGCAACCCGCGGCTGATTACCTGCGACATCAGCGGTTACGGCGAGACCGGCTCCTACCGGGACATGAAGGCCTACGACTTCCTGGTCCAGTGCGAGAGCGGGCTGGTGGCGATCAACGGCTCGCCGCGCGGGTACGGACGAATCGGCGTGTCCGTCTGCGACATCGGTGCCGGCATGAACGCTGTCATGGGTATTCAGCGCGCCCTGTTCCGGCGCGAGCGCACGGGCGAGGGCTCCGGTGTGCGCGTGTCGCTGTTCGACACCGCCGCGGACTGGATGAACGTGCCGCTGATGCATGCCGTCTACGGTGGCCGGGCGCCCGAACGGGCCGGGCTGCACCATCCCTCCATCGCACCCTACGGCGGCTACGAAACCGGCGATGGCGAGATTCTGGCCATCTCCATACAGAACGAGCGGGAGTGGCGGCGGTTCTGCGAGCAGGTGCTGTCGCAGCCGGAGCTGGCGGATGATTCCCGCTTCGCCGACGGTAAGTCCCGGGTGGCGAACCGCACGGCGCTGGACGAATACATCAAGGCCGTGTTCTCGGCCCGTTCCCGGGGCGAGCTGGAAAGCCTGCTCAAGACAGCCGGGATCGCCTACGGCGCCGTGAACTCCGTGGAAACCTTCGCCGAGCATCCCGCGCTTCGCCGCCGCAGCATCACGCTGCCGGACGGCGAGACAGCAGAGCTTGCCGCGAGCGCCGTCCGCGACACCGGCGAGGTCACGGCCGCAACGGCCCGCGTGCCGGAGCTTGGCGAGCACAGCGCGGCGATTCGCCGGGAGTTCGCCGCCGAACCCGAGCGTCGCCGGGCGGCACGATGATCGCGGCGATATCCCCGTGGCGCTCGCTGCTGTTCGTGCCCGCTCATGTGCAGCGCTTCGTCGAGTCCGCTCACCGTCGCGGCGCCGACGCGGTGCTCCTGGACCTGGAGGACAGCGTGCCCGCCGGGCAGAAGGCCGCGGCGCGGACGGCGCTGGGGGCCGCCGTCGAGCGGCTGCGGGCGCACGGTGCTTCCGTGCTCGTGCGGGTGAACCGTCCTCTGGGCGAATGCGTCGCCGACCTGTCGGCCGCGGTGGCTGCCGGCGCGGACGCCGTCGTGCTGCCGAAAACCCTGGGCCCGGACCACGTGCGCCTCGTCGACGAGCATATGGCGGAACGAGAGGCCGCCGGGGGATTACGCGTCGGGGGCATCGGCCTTGTCGCCATGATCGAAACCGTGGACGCTCTCGCCAGCGTTCGTGACA
>JASFMS010000307.1:0-3921 GCA_050117435.1 Ectothiorhodospiraceae bacterium
TGAGCAGCTCCGGCATGGCGATGCTGGCCCCGATGGACATGCCCGCCACGCTCAGTCCGTTCATCGCGGCGACGGCGACCATCAGCGCGATGGTGCCGATAGCGAGCCCGCCGTGGAGCGATCCCATCCAGACGTGAAACATGTCGTAGAGATCGTTGGCGATGCCGGACTCCGAGAGCATGTAGCCCATGAAGATGAACAGCGGCAGCGTCAGCAGCGGGTACCAGTTGAGCAGCGTAATGGTGGCGTGAAAGGGAATCTCGAATCCGCCAGTGCCCCACAGCGTGACGGCGAACATGGTCGCCACCGCCCCCACGACGGCAAAGATGCGCTGCCCGGTGGCGAGCAGCCCCATCATGGAGGCGAACATCAATGCGGCGATCATTCCGTTACTCATTGACCAGCTCCCCCTCCTCGATGGGCTCCCCCCGGATGACGGCGATGTCCTTGACCACCGTGGACAGCGACTGCAGCAGCATCATGAGGATGCCGATTCCCATGATGATCTTGATGGGCGCCAGAGGCGGGGCCCACGCCGTGTAGTTGCGCTGGTTGTACTCCAGGGCGTAATCGATGCCCGACACCGCGCCGGACAGCAGGATGACCAGATAGAAGATGAGCAGCAGGTTCGTCACGGTGTTGATCATCGCCTGGGTTCGCGGCGACCAGCGGGAGTAAAGGACGTCCATGCGGACGTGGCCCTGGAGCTGCATGGAATAGCCGCCTCCCAGCAGGTAGTAGGCGGCCATCACGAACTGGGCCATCTCCACCGACCAGATCGGGTAGCGGTCGAACACCGGACCGGCGATGGTGGAGTAGAGCAGGATTCCCATCATGGCGAAGAGCAGGACGTACATGACGAAACGGCCAACCGCCCGATTGAACGCGTCGACCCACCGCACGTACGTTTTCAGGACATTGGGCACTGGTATCCCCCTTGTTCGGCCGGAAACCGGGTAGAGACGAAACGTCGAAGCGGGAAAGCGCGGGCGGGGTCCGTCATGGCACGGTTTGCCACCCCCAGTACGGATCCTCGGCTGCCCGGGCTCACACCACTACTGACTTATAGCCGCGCATGTCGGGTATGCGAGGGGCGCTCGGCCCTCACCCCGCTTCGAGCTGAGGCACGCGAACCGTGGCAGCCCGCCGGCTTTCGGCGGAACCGCCACGGTTGCGTCGCCGCCACGGGCGGTTACGCGCACCGGTAGGGATCGCCGGCGGCACGCATGTTCGCCACGTACTCCTTGAGGATCTTGACCACGCGGGCGTTGCGATCGCTCTTCTTGGCGATCTCGTCCCAGAACTTCATGGCCTCGTCCTCGACCTGCTTCCATTCCTCGGCCGGTATGGAGGTCGTCTTCAGCTTGCCGCCGTTGACCCGGTAGTCCGCCTCGCCCTTCCAGTACCAGTGGAGCCGGTAATAGTGGGAGCTCTCGATGGACATCCTGAACAGGGCCTTGAGATGGTCCGGCAGCTTTTCCCATGAGTCGGTGTGGGCGAAATAGGATCCGGCCCAGGCGCCCGATACGGGGTTGGTAAGGAAGTAATTGGTGACGTCCGCCCAGCCGACGCTGTAGTCCTCGGTGATGCCCGACCAGGCCACGCCGTCGAGCTCGCCGGTCTGCATGGCCATCTCCACGTCCTCGTAGGGCAGGCTTATCGGGATCACGCCGAAGCGCTGCATGAAGCGCCCCACCGTCGGGAACATGTACAGCTTCTTGCCCTTGAAGTCGTCAAGGCTGCGGATCGGCTCCACCGTGGCGAAGTTGCAGGGGTCCCAGGAGCCTGTGCTCAGCCAGGTGACGCCGTCGATTTCGCCGTAGGCCTCCTCCCATATCTCGTTCAGGCCGTACCAGTTCCACAGCGCCGGTACGTCGAGGCTGAAGCGCGACGCGAACGGGAAGTAGGCAGCGAATGCCGCTACGTCCACCGGCGAGGCCATGGAGTCGTCGTCGCTCTGGGCGGCGTCCACGGTGCCGTCCTGTACCGCGCGGAACAGCTCACCCTGCGGGACGAGCTCGTCGGCCGTATACAGCTCGATGACCATGTCGCCGTTGGCGGCCTTGTTGAAGGCGTCGATCTGCGGCTTGATGACGTATTCGGCCAGGGCTGTGCCGGCGTAGGTCTGGAGTCGCCATTTGATGGGCGTCTTCTTTGCTGCGATGACGTAGGGCGCAAAGGCCACCGAACCGGCCGCGGCGCCCGCCGCGCTCGTTTTCTTCAGAAAGTCGCGCCTTTTCATTCCTCTTCTCCCCTCCGTTTCACGGAATGGCGGATTCGCAGCCCCCTTTCGTCTCCGCCGTTCGGCAATGGTGTCCGAAGACTCTCCATGCGACGCCGGCCTGGACCGCGGTACATCTGCCTTCGCGTTGTACTTTTTTGTACAGCGCTAGCTGATGTACTAGCACACGTGTACACTTGTGTCCAACAGGCCACGGCAATGGGAGCGTTGATGGCGGAGGAATCTCACAGCTACGCCGGTGATGATGCGGCCGTCGGGCGCGACCCGATGTCGGTTGCCGAGCTGATCCACCGGCATCTGGATCGGCTCACGCCCACCGAGCGCAAGCCGGCGAGGGCGCTGCTCGCGAATTATCCGGTGGTCGGACTGGAGCCTCTCGCGACTTTCGCCCGACGGGCCGGCGTGAGCCACCCGACCGTTCTGCGCCTCATCGCCAAACTCGGATACGACGGTTATGCCGCATTCCAGGCGGCACTGCGCTCGGAGCTGGAGGCCCGGTTCAAGTCGCCGCTGACCATGCGTCGCGGCGAGGGCGCGCAGCCGCGCGTCGACGGGGACTTTCTGACGCGTTTCGCCGAGGCCGCCTGCGACAACGTCAGGCAGTCGATGGCGTCCATTCCGCGCAGCGAGTTCGACAGCGTGCTGGAGCTGCTCGGAGACACACGCAATTCGGTCTACCTGATCGGTGGGCGCTTCACGGACCCGGTAGCGCTGTATGCATACATGCATCTTCGGGTGCTCCGCCCGAGAGTCCAGCACATCAGTGGACCGCCGCTGTCCTGGTCCGAATACCTGCTGGACATGGACCGGAGAGCCGTGCTGCTCGTGTTCGACATCCGCCGCTACCAGAGCGATGTCGTGCGATTTGCCCGCGAGGCCGGGGAGCGGCGTGCACGGATCGTCCTGTTCACCGACAACTGGCTGTCGCCCATCGCCAGCCATGCGGAGCACGTTCTGGCTTCCCGGATCGAGGTGCCGTCCAACTGGGACTCCGTCGTCGCCCTCATGGCGTTCGTGGAAGCCCTGATTACCGCGTTGAACAACCGCGACTGGGATCGCCTGAAGGATCGGATCGGCACGCTGGAGTCCATGCGGAACCGGTTCGAGGGCGGGGAAGACGAAGGCTGAGAAGCTCAGGGAGGTATCCATGCAGATCGGAATCCTTCAGTGCGATTCGGTTGCGCCGGATCTGCAGCCGGAAGTCGGGGACTACCCGGACATGTTCCGCGGTCTTCTCACCCGCGTGGACCCGGAGCTGGATTTCCGGGTCTACGACCTGTGCGCGCGGCAGGCGCCGGAATCGCTGGATGAGTGCGACGCATGGCTTTTCACCGGCTCCAAGTGGAGCGTCAACGACGACGAGCCGTGGATCGACGAGGCCCACGACCTCGGCCGCGCGCTGCACGAGGCCCGGCGGCCGGTCATCGGCATCTGCTTCGGTCATCAGCTCATGGCGCGCGCCCTGGGCGGCCGCGTCGAGAAGGCGCCCGCAGGCTGGGGCGTCGGCGTGCACACCATGCGAATGCTGGAGCGCCGCGAGTGGATGCAGCCGTGGCGCGAGGAGGTATCACTCCTTGTGAGTCACCAGGACCAGGTAACGGAGCTGCCGCCTGGGGCGGAACGCCTCGCAACCCACGATTTCTGTCCCATCGATATGTTTCAGATCGGCCACCACATTC
>JASFMS010000308.1:0-3912 GCA_050117435.1 Ectothiorhodospiraceae bacterium
GGAACGCGCCGAGCATCACGGAGGTCCTCATCTCCGAGTTCTGCTTTTCCACGCCGCGCATGCGCATGCACAGGTGGTTGGCGGTGATCTGCACGCCCACGCCATGCGCATTGGTCACTTCGCGGACGGCCTCGGCGATCTCCTGGGTGAGCTGCTCCTGGAGCTGCAGGCGGCGGGCGAACATGTCCACCACCCGGGCGATCTTGGACAGCCCCAGCACCCGGCCGTTGGGCAAGTAGCCAACGTGGGCGCGGCCGATGACGGGGAGCAGATGGTGCTCGCACAGGGAGTAGAACTCGATGTTGCGGACCACCACCATCTCGTCGCTGTCGGAAGCGAACAGGGCATTGTTCACCAGCGCGTGGAGATCCAGATCGTAGCCGTGGGTGAGATAGCGGAAAGCCCTGGCTGCGCGTTGCGGCGTCCGCGCCAGTCCTTCCCGGGAGGAGTCCTCCCCGACGCCGGCGATGATTGCCTCGAAATGACGCGCCAGTTCGTCGTCGTTCATAGCCGTTCAGCCCTCGAATCGCGCCCGGCAGTTGGGCGTCTCCCACACGGTAACCGCCGCCAGCCGGGCCCTGCCCTCGCTGCGGCGCTCCACCCGCGGCTGCAGCCGCCGGAACCAGTGACGGGCCAGCAACTCCGCGGTTGGCGGGCCGTCCAGCACGTAGAGCGGGCCGCCGAAGCGGCCCTCGGTAGCCGCATGGAAGCCCTCATCCCGAACCGCCTCGCGGATTGTCGCCAGCCAGGCATCGGCGTCCGCCGGCGCCAGCGCCTTGAGCAGATCGTCGTCGTCCACGCTCGCCAGCAGCCCATGGTCGCAGGGCCCGTCGATCACCTGCAGCATTTCCTCCTTGAGGAAGGCGAAGTCCAGCACCATCCCGCGCTGGGCGCCGTCGTCGCGGAGACTCTCGTTGGCGCAGGTCGCCTCGATGACGTAGCGGTGGCCGTGCAGGTGCCGGCACTTGGACGCATGATCCGGTATGCGGTGGGCAGCGTCGATCTCCAGCCGACGGGTGACGGTGAATCCGCTCATTCGATCCCCAGATGCTTGTGGGTCTGCAGGCTCAGGCGCCATTCGGGGTGCTCCAGACAGTAGCTTACCGCCGCCCGCGTGTTTGCTTCGATGTCCTCCCCGTCCATGGGCTGGACGAAGCGGTGGCGGAAGTCGAGCCCCGCGAGCCACGCCATGTCCAGCGCGCACTGCGGGAAGACGACCTTGATCTCGTCCCCGCTCACCACCGCGAGGTCGTTGCCCGCCTTGGGGCTCACGCACACCCAGTCCACCCCGTCGGGCACCGGCAGCGTGCCGTTGGTCTCCACGGCGACCTCGAAGCCCCGGTCGTGCAGCGCCTCGATCAACGGACCGTCCAGCTGCAGCAGCGGCTCACCGCCGGTGCAGACCACGTATCGCGGCCCGCTCCGCTTGCCCCACTCAGACGCCACGGCGGCCGCCAGCGCATCGGGGCTCTCGTACTTGCCGCCGCCGGGACCGTCGGTGCCGATGAAGTCGGTATCGCAGAAGGTGCACTGCGCCGTGGCCCGGTCCCGCTCCAGCCCGGACCACAGGTTGCAGCCGGCGAACCGGCAGAATACCGCCGCGCGGCCGCTCTGTGCGCCCTCACCCTGCAGGGTGAAGAAGATATGCTTGACGCTGTAGGTCATGCGCGGGCCCGGTACTTCATCCAGCCCTCGGCACGCAACCGGCAGGCCGGGCACTCGCCGCAGCCGTAACCCCAGTCGTGACGGTGGCTGCGCTCACCGAGATAGCAGGTGTGGGTGGCCTCCACGATCAGCTCCACCAGCTCGCGACCGCCGAGATCCTCGGCGAGCCGCCAGGTTTCCGCCTTGTCGATCCACATCAGCGGCGTGTGGACCACGAAGCGCTGCTCCATGCCCAGGTTCAGGGCCACCTGCATGGCCTTGATCGTGTCGTCCCGGCAATCCGGATAGCCGGAGTAGTCCGTCTCGCAGACCCCGATAACCAGATGGCGGATACCGCGCCGGTAGGCGATGGCCGCCGCGTAGGTCAGGAACATCAGATTGCGGCCCGGGACAAAGGTGTTGGGCAGTCCCGAAGCCTCCATGGCAATCTCCGACTCCCGCGTCAGCGCCGTTTCGCTGATGCGCCCAAGGCCACCCATGTCCACCACGTGGTCCTCGCCCAGCGCCCGCGACCATGCCGGCTCCAGGGCGCCCATGCGGCCAAGCACGTCGCACCGGCAATCCATCTCCACGTCATGGCGCTGGCCGTACGTGTAGCCCACGGTCTCCACCCGAGGGAAGCGCTCCAGGGCCCAGGCCAGGCAGGTGGCGGAGTCCTGCCCGCCCGAGAACAGGACGAGCGCCGCATCTTCAGTGCTCACGATGATTTCCTCGATTCGGTGGGCGGGCGGCGGTGACTTACGGAAACGCTTAAGGAAACGCTGAACACCCCATGATACCCCGCCAGCCGGATGCACTCATCCCGATCAGATTCGCAGCAGCAGCATGAAAAGCCCGGTTCCGGCGGCGATGCTCAGCAGCGCATTGCGGCGCCACAGGTGCACCGCCGCGGTAACGCCGATGCCCGCGAGCTGCGGCAGGCCGTAGGGGGCGGAGAGAAATTCCACGTCCTTGACGCAGTAGATGACCAGCAGCGTCATCACCGCAGCCGGCAGATAGCGCCCCAGATAGAGCACCAGCGGATGGTCGGCGCCCTCGCGCAGCACCAGGAACGGCAGCGCCCGGGTCAGAAACGTCGCCACGGTCATGCCGGCGATGGCAAGTATCAGGTAGACGTCCGTGCCCATTCACGCCTCCTCGGATCCGCCAGCAGAGCGAACGTGGCAAGCCCCAGGCCCACCAGCAGCATGTTTTCCGACCCCGCAACGGCAAACGCCACTGCCGCGCTGGCCACGGCGATCGCGAACGGCCGCGCCTCGCGCAGCGCCAGCGCCTGCTCGATGGTGAGCACCACGAACAGCGCCGTGAGCGTGAAATCCAGGCCTTCCACCTGCATGCCGCCGCCAGCGCCCAGCAGCGCCCCTGCCGTACACCCCACCACCCAGTAGAGCTGGTTGAGACCGGTCACGGCCAGAAAGAAGTGGTGGGGGTTGTGATCCGGCGGTGGACGGACGCCGGTCAGCAGGGAGTAGGTCTCGTCGGTGAGCCCGAAGATCAGGTACAGCCGCTGGAGCCCCCGCCGCGGAAACCGCGGAATCAGCGAGAGCCCGTAGAAGCTGTGGCGGGCGTTCAGCAGCAGCGTGGTCAGAGCGATCTCGCCGATGCCCGCCCCGGCAGCCAGCAGCCCCACCGACATGAACTGCGCCGCGCCGGCATAGACCGCCAGCCCCATGACAGTGGCGTAGTACCAGGGGTAGCCCAGCTGCGTGAAAAGCACACCGAACGCCATGCCCAGCGGCACATAGCCAAATAGCACCGGCGTCGAGGCCCGAAAGGCGGCGGCGATAAGGTTGGACGATGGCATCCGGAGAACGGTCACGGCCCTGGAAAGCGGCCATTCTAGGGCATTCTGTTGGGGTTTGGTTGATTGGTTAATTGGTTGGATCGTTAATTGGGACGACCATTGGGGTAGGGTGCGCCGTGCGCACCGCCCTGCGGTCGGAGAGCGGCAGGATGGAGCCGCCGATGAACGCAGATAGACGCCGATGCGGGAAGCTGCGAGCGTCGCCTTGTGCCTGCACGGCGTTAACACAGTCCTTCAGTCCCTCAGTCCTTTAGTCCTTCCCCTCATCCAGTCCTTCCCCGTCATCTGTGGCTAATGTTGTTGGGTGAGGGAAACCCGAACCAGGGAGCGGCCATGCCCGTTCACAACGCCGAGATTGCGGAGCTGTTCAATCGCTATGCCGAGCTGCTGGAGATTCAGGACGCCAACCCCTTTCGGGTGCGGGCCTATCGCAACGCCGCGCG
>JASFMS010000309.1:0-3909 GCA_050117435.1 Ectothiorhodospiraceae bacterium
CAGTCGGTTGGCGCCATCCTGCCTTCAGTCCTTCAGTCCTTCAGTCCTTCAGTCCTTCAGTCCTTCAGTCCTTCAGTCCTTCAGTCCTTCAGTCCTTCAGTCCAAATCCCGCAACGGACTCGGGTCAAACCCTTCCGGCGGCGACAGGTGGGCTTCCACGATGTCGTCGGTGACGTCCGCCAGGCTGGCCGGTTGCCACTGCGGGTTGCGGTCCTTGTCGATGAGCAGGGCGCGGACGCCTTCGGCAAAGTCGTGGTGGCGGGTGCACTGCACGGACATATTCAGCTCCCGCATGAACACTTCCTTGAGAGAGAGGTACTTGCCGCGGCGGTACTGCTCGAAGATCACACGGGCCGAGGTGGGGGAGCCCTTCTTCAGGGTCTCCACGGCGCCGGCGATCCAGTCGTCGTCGTGGGCGTGGGCCTCCAGGGTCTCCAGGATGCCTTCCACGCTGTGGTGATCGGTGACGTGGTTGATGAAGTCCATGTGCTTGAGCACGTTGGATTCCGGCCTCTGGTCCCGGCTCTCGTCGGCGAAGCGCCGCAGCAACAGGGACAGGTGCCCGCGGTTGAGCTCCGGGTCATCGTCCCACTTGACCTCGCCGAGCGCGTCCAGGATCTCCTCGCGCCGGTCGGCGGTAACGAAGTAATCCGCCAGGTCCGTGAACAGGGCGTCCGCGGCATTGACGGAGGCCCCGGTAAGGCCCAGGAAGAGCCCCACGCGGCCGGGCATGCGGTTGAGGAACCAGGTGCCGGCCACGTCCGGGTAGAGGCCGATTGTGATCTCCGGCATGGCGATGCGCGAGCGCTCGGTCACGACGCGGTGGCTGCCGCCCACCATCATGCCCAGGCCGCCGCCCATGACGATGCCGTGGCCCCATACCAGCAACGGCTTGGGGTAGGTGTGGATGCTGTAGTCCAGCCGGTACTCCTGCTCGAAGAACTGTTCGGCGAACGGGTTGGGGCCGCCCGGCTTTTCGCGGATGGAGTGGTACATGCTGACCACGTCACCACCGGCGCAGAAGGCCTTCTCGCCGGCGCCCTTGAGCACCACGCAGGCGATTTCCGGCCGCTCCGCCCAGTCGGTAAGCTGCGGGCGCAGCGCCTGGATCATGGGTACGTTGAGCGCGTTCAGCGCTTTTTCGGCGTTCAGCGTGGCGATGCCGACGCGCTTGCCGTTGGCGGCTTTCACCTCTTCGAACAACACCGGTTGGTCGGTCATTCCATCTCCAAAGCTGTTTGACATCAGCCACAGATGGACACAGATGAACACGGATATGAGAGCGTTTTCACGCGGAAAGCGATTGTGGTGTGCTGGCGCCCCACTCTATGAAGAATGGTCTCCGCGATTCTCAATCATCTGTGTCCATCCGCGTTCATCTGTGGCTAGAGAGAGTACTAGCGGTTCTTCCACTCGGGTTTGCGCTTCTCGAGGAAGGCATTGACGCCTTCCTTCTGATCCTCGGTGCCGAAGAGCTCCACGAACTTCTCCCGCTCCACCGGCAGGGTCGGGGCCATGGCGCGGTGGCGGGCGCCGTGGATCAGCTGCTTGCAGAAGGCTACCGACAGGGGGCTCTGGTTTTCCACCTGTTTCGCCAGCTCCAGCGCCCGGTCCAGGGCCTCGCCCTTGCCCACGGTTTCTTCCACGAGGCCGATGCGCAGGGCGGTCGCCGCGTCCAGCTGCTCGCCGCAGAGGATGATGCGCTTCGCCCAGCCTTCGCCGACCAGCCACGGCAGGCGCTGAGTGCCGCCGGCGGAGGGCAGCAGCCCCACCTTGGCCTCCGGCAGGGCCAGCTTCGCCTGCTCCTCGGCGATGCGCACGTCGCAGGCCAGCGCCACTTCCAGCCCGCCGCCCATGGCGAAGCCGTTGACGGCGGCGATGGAGACGCCGCGGAACTCCGCCAGTGTCTCGAACGCCTCGCCGAAGCGCCGCCCCATTTCCGCGCCCACGGCGGGGTCGCCGTCGGCGAAGAGTTTCAGGTCGGCGCCGGCGGAGAAGAATTTCTCGCCTTCGCCGGTGAGCACCAGGCTGAAGATGTCGCGGTCGGCGTTGAGGTCTTCCACCAGCTGTTTGAGGGCCATCAGCCCTTCCCGCGTCCAGGTGTTGGCCGGCGGGTTGTTGATGGTGACCAGCGCGACGTGCCCGCGCTTGTCGAGTTTGAGGTTGGTGTAGTCGTTGCTCATCGTATCGCCTCGGTTGCGCCGTCCATGAGCATGCGCCGCCCGATGATGACGCGCATGATCTCGTTCGTGCCCTCCAGGATCTGGTGGACGCGGGTGTCGCGCACGTGCCTCTCCAGGGGGTATTCGCGGATGTAGCCGTAGCCGCCGTGGAGCTGCAGCGCTTCATTGCAGACCCGGAAGCCTACGTCGGTGGCGAAGCGCTTGGCCATGGCGCAGTAGGTGGTCAGCTCCGGATCGCCCTGATCCAGCTTCCAGGCGGCGAGCCGCAGCATCTGTCGCGCCGCCACCAGCTCCGTGGCCATGTCGGCCAGCTTGAACTGAAGCGCCTGGAAGTCGGCCAGAGGCCGGCCGAACTGCCGGCGCTCGTGCAGGTAGCGCTGAGCCGCCTCCAGCGCCACCTGGGCGGTGCCCAGAGAACAGGTGGCGATGTTGATGCGACCGCCGTCCAGGCCCTTCATGGCGATCTTGAAACCGTCGCCTTCCTCGCCGAGACGATTGGCCGCGGGCACGCGCACGTCCTCGAAGGTGATGGAGCGCGTGGGCTGGCTGTTCCAGCCCATCTTCTCCTCCTTGCGACCGTAGGTGATGCCCTCGGCGTCGGCGGGCACGGCGAAGGCTGAGATTCCCTTCGCCCCCTCGCCGCCGGTGCGGGCCATGACCACCAGCAGGTCCGTGTCGCCGGCGCCGGAGCTGAAGACCTTGCCGCCGTTGAGCACGTAGTCGTCGCCGTCGCGCTTTGCGGTGGTGCGCAGGCTGGCGGCGTCGGAGCCGGCGCCGGGTTCGGTGAGGCAGTAGGAGGCCAGCTTCTGGCCGGAGGTCAGCGCCTCGCCCCATTCGGTCTTGATCGCGTCGGTGCCCCAGCTGGCCACCATCCAGGTGGCCATGTTGTGGATGGTGATGAAGGCCGTGGTGGAGGTGCAGCCCCCGGCCAGCTCCTCGAAGATGATGGCCGCGTCCAGCCGGCTCAACCCGAGCCCGCCCACGGCCTCCGGCGAATAGACGCCGCAGAACCCCAGTTCGCCCGCCTGGGCGATGACGTCCTTGGGGAAGATGCACTCGGCGTCCCAGCGCGCCGCATTGGGCGCCAGTTCGTTACGGGCAAAGTCCCGCGCCGCGTCCTGGAACGCGGTCTGCTCCTCGGAGAGTGAGAAATCCATGCTTCCAGTCCTGATCGGAGAGGGGGTTAGCCACAGATGAACACGGATGGACACAGATTCAAGAGAGCAAACTCAGCCTGAAAGGACGCGCCGACCGGGCCCGGGGCCGACCCGGGCCCGAGGCCCCGCAATCCGCCTGTTCTCCCTAGATCCTGTTCATCCGTGTCCATCTGTGGCCAAAAAAGCGGTATCGATTCGTGGCTACCCGAGATTGATGGTCATGTTCGGGCCGCCGTGGCCGTCCGGGATGTCCGTCTCGAACCACCGCTCGATCACCGTCCGGGTCTCCGTGTAGAAGCGGAAGGCCTGCTTGCCGTAGGGGTGGAGGTCTCCGTAGAAGGAGCCCTTGCCGCCGGTGAAGGAGAAGAAGGGCAGCGGCACGGGGATGGGCAGGTTCACGCCCACCTGGCCCACTTCGGTGCGGTGGCGGTACTTCCGCGCCGCGGCGCCGGAATCGGTGAAGATGGACGTGCCGTTGCCGTAGGGGTTGCTGTTCACCAGCTTGATGGCATCGTCCAGCGTCGGCACGTGTATCACGCACAGTGCGGGGCCGAAGATCTCCTCCGTGT
>JASFMS010000310.1:0-3909 GCA_050117435.1 Ectothiorhodospiraceae bacterium
GGCAGGTCTTCCACGCTGTGCGGACCCAGATCGCGCAGTTGGTAGCTGGCGAGCACCACGGCGACGCCGATCAGCAGAATCGGGATAATGCCCCTTCCCATTCATTAGCTCCCGGTGGCTGGTTGTGCCACGACGGTAACGCGCTGGGCTGCGGCCCGGCATTTCCCGATTGGTCGAAAGTTAGTGCCTCTCAGGCTCGAGGAGCCTGTACCGATGCGTTGGACAACAGGCCGCTGTGTTTGCTCAACGGATTCTGTCAGAAAATCGGGCCCGGGGTTCCTCGGTCACCTACTCGGCAAGAGGCAGGATACCCCGGCACGTCGGATAATCGCGGCACGCCCAGAAATGCTTGCCCGAGTGGGCGCCGCCGCGTACCCGCCGACTGCGCATGGGGCGTTCGCAGTTTGGGCACAGGGGTGGGGTGTTGTCGCTGCCGCTCGCCACGTTCCCGGCCGTGAACGGGCCCGTGGCGCTGAACGTCGGCGTAGGCTCGACGTCAACGGCGTCCGCCGTCGGCGGGCCGGCCGTGATAAAGGGTTCGCTGCGGCCGGTTGAGCGAACGGCAAGTGCGCCCTCGATCCGCGCCCGGATCTCCCCCACCGCGTAGCTCTTCTGCGCCGCCACCCTCAGAAGCGGCAGGTCTGCGGACCGGAATACTGTGTCCAGAAGGGCGTCCCGCCGCTTGCGGTCGCGCCGGCGGTGGGAGCGATCGTCCAGCTCCACGACGAGAAGGGGATCCAGCGTGTCGCTATCGCAGACCACGAAGTCCACGTGCTTGGAGGTGGTGCGGTTGAGCGCGCCCCGGCGTGTGCGGCGGTCCAGCCCCGGCGCCGGTGTTATCAGATCGGCGACGCGGATCTTGCCGAAAACGCGCCGATCCGGGCCGGTGGCCTGGTCGAGGACGCCGAGGAACGAACGCTCGGCGGGGGTGAACAGAGCCGGCCGCCGTTGAAACGCAGGCAGGCCGCCGGTGCTTTTTCCCCGGCCGCCACCACGTGCGGCGAGGACGAGGAGAAGCAGTACCCCGAGACCGACGATGGCGAACAGATAGCTTTCCATCCTGGGCAGACCCCACATCCGTGTCGAGACGGCGGCCCGAGGCAGACCGCATAGTGAGCAGATAGTGACATGTATCGCACGAAATTGTCTGCCGCGTCCATGCCAGCGTTGCGTGGCATTTGCGGACAGGCCGGCCCGGTCGAGGCGCCCCCCGCCGCGACCGGGCCGGCCGCGTGTCAAGTGGGGTTAGACGGGACGTACGTAGGAGGTCTTCACGCTGGTGTAGAACTCCACCGCGTAGCGTCCCTGTTCCCTCGGGCCGTAGCTGGAATCCTTGGTGCCGCCGAAGGGGACGTGATAGTCCAGCCCGGCGGTGGGCAGGTTCACCATGGTGAGGCCGGCCTGGGCGTTGCGGCGGAAGTCGCTGGCGTACTTGAGGCTGCTGGTGCAGATGCCCGCCGTGAGGCCGTAACCCGTGTCGTTGGCCACCGCCAGCGCCTCATCGTAGTCCTTCACCCGAATCACCGCGGCGACGGGGCCGAAGATTTCCTCCCGGGCGATGCGCATGCTGTTGTCCACGCCGGTGAACAGCGCCGGCTGCAGGTAATGGCCGGGGGTATCGCGGGTCAGGCGCTCGCTGCCCCAGTGCAGCCGGGCGCCTTCGTCCTGGCCCACCCGGATGTACTCAAGATCCTTTTCGAGCTGGCTTTCGTCGATCACCGGGCCGATGTGGGTGCCCTCCTTCAAGGCGTGGTCCACCGTCAGGCTTTCAAGCCGCCGGGTGACCGCGGCAACGAAGTCGTCATGAATACCGTCGGCGACGATGAGCCGCGAAGAGGCCGTGCAGCGCTGGCCGGTGGAGAAGAAGGCGCCGTTCACCGCGCACTCCACTGCCGTTTCCAGGTCCGCGTCGTCCAGCACCACCAGCGGATTCTTGCCGCCCATCTCCAGCTGGGTCTTCTTCATGGGCTGGCTGGTGACGCAGGTGGCGGCCACGTGCCGCCCAGTGGCAACGGAGCCGGTGAAGGTGACGGCGGCGACGTCCGGGTGCTCGGCTATGGCCTGACCCACCACCGAGCCCTTGCCCATAACGAGGTTGAGGGCGCCGTCCGGGAGTCCGGCCCTTCGCAGTATGTCCACCAGCGCCCACGCCGAGGCGGGAACCAGCTCGGCGGGTTTGAAGACCACGCTGTTGCCGCAGGCCAGTGCGGGAGCGATCTTCCATGCCGGTATGGCGACGGGGAAGTTCCACGGGGTGATTACGCCCACAACGCCCACCGGCTCCCGGGTGATCTCCACCGTGACGCCGGGGCGAACCGACGGCACGATCTCCCCGGCGATGCGCAGGGCCTCGCCGGCGAAGAAGGCGAGTAGCTGACCGGCGCGGGTAACCTCGCCGACGCCCTCCGCCCGCGTTTTGCCCTCCTCGCGGGAGAGCAGCTCACCCAGCTCCTCTTTGCGGGCCAGCACTTCGTCGGAGGCGCGCTTGAGCACCTCGTAGCGCTCCGCGGGGGTGGTGCGGGACCAGACCGGGAAGGCCTCACGCGCCGCTCTGGCGGCGGCGTCCACATCGTCCCGGGAGGCCTGGGCGAACTCGCCGATGACGTCGTTGGTGTCAGAGGGGTTTATGTTTGCAGTGACGTTGGGGGAATCCGCCGTTTCCCCGCCGATGACGTTGAGGTATCTGTCGGTCATGGTTCCGCGTGTCCTTGGCGCAGGGTAACGTCAAGTGTGGTGGTCACCCGCGGCGCTTGCCACTGCCAGCCGCGATTCAGTGGCAATGCGGGCGACAATGTGGTGCCCTGTATAGCGTTTCAGGCACGGCGCATTCCCATTTTTCAGGACGGCCCAATGAGCGATACAGAACAACAGTATTCCGGCGGACAGCTACTCGTGCGCACACTGCGTCTGCACGGCGTGGACCGCGTTTTCTGCGTGCCCGGGGAGAGCTACCTGGCGGTGCTCGACGCCCTGGTGGACGCCCCGGAAATCGCCGTCACCGTGTGTCGCCACGAAAGCGGCGCGGCGATGATGGCCGAGGCCTACGGCAAATGCACGGGTCGCCCGGGCGTGTGCTTCGTTACCCGGGGGCCGGGTGCCACCAACGCCTCAGCGGGTGTTCACATCGCCCACCAGGACTCGACGCCGATGATTCTTTTCATCGGCCAGATCGCGCGCGGTGCCCAGGAGCGGGAGGCCTTTCAGGAGATCGATTACCGGCGCATGTTCGGGCCGCTGAGCAAGTGGGTGGCCCAGGTGGACGAGGCCGTGCGCATTCCGGAGATGGTCGGGCGCGCGTTCTACAACGCCACCTCCGGACGTCCTGGACCGGTGGTGCTGGCGCTGCCGGAGGACATGCTTACCGAGCGCGCGCCCGAGGCGCCGGGCCGGCACTATACGGCGGTGGAAAGCGGAGTCGCCCCGCAAACGCTCACCCGCATCCGCGAGCTGCTGGCCGGTGCCGAGCGTCCCTTCGTCATCATCGGCGGCGGCGGCTGGGACGATGCCGCCTGCGAAGCCCTGCGTCGGTTCGCGGAGGCGTGGGATCTGCCGGTGGCGGTCTCCTTCCGCTGCCAGGGGTACTTCGATGCGCTGCATCCCAACTACGCCGGCGACGTGGGCCTTGGCGTCAATCCGGCGCTGGTCAAGCGTATTCGCGAGGCCGACGTGCTACTGGTGGTAGGGCCGAAGCTGGGCGAATCCACCACCAGCGGCTATAGCCTTATCGATATTCCCGTGCCCCGGCAGACACTGGTTCATGTTCATGCCGATCCGTCGGAGCTGGGTCGGGTCTATCAGCCGACGCTGGCGGTCAATGCGTCCATGGGCGCGGCACCACACGCCCTGGCCGCCATGGAGGCTCCCGAGGCGGTGCCTTGGGGGGACTGGACCCGCGCCGCCAACGACGCC
>JASFMS010000311.1:0-3907 GCA_050117435.1 Ectothiorhodospiraceae bacterium
GCGCGGTCGGCGGCGGCTTCATGGAGGGCGTCATGGAAGTGGCGGCCTCCCGCTACCTGCTGGGCATCTGCGTGTTCATCTGGCTGTACACCACATTGTCCACGTTTCTGTACTTCGAACAGGCACACATAATCGAGGCGGCGTTTGCCGATTCCGCAACCCGCACGTCCGTTTTCGCCGGTATGGATCTGGCCGTGAACGTCCTGACGGTATCGTTGCAGTTGCTGGCGACGGAACGGCTCGTCCGGCGCCTCGGTCTGCCTGCCGCACTGGCGCTGGTTCCCGTTGTGGTCGGTCTGGGTTTTGCCGCACTGGCGGTTTCGCCGGGTGTCGGGGTGTTGATCGCATTCCAGATTGTCAGGCGGGCCGGGAACTACGCGCTTGCGCGCCCGGGGCGGGAAATGCTCTTCACGACCGTGACTCGCGGGGAGAAATACAAGGCGAAGAATTTCATCGATACCGTTGTCTACAGAGGTGGTGACGCCGCGAGCGGCTGGGCCTACGCGGGACTCGCCGGTCTGGGGCTGGGATTGAGCGCGATCGCCCTTGTGGCCGTGCCCCTGGCGGCGCTGTGGGCGGTGATCGGCGCATGGCTGGGCCGCCGACACCTGATGATGGTAGGGAGTGCCAATCATGAAAGTGGTTAAAGGACTATCGAGTGGACGAATGCCGCGGCTTTCGCGGCGGCGGTTCCTGCTGCTGGGCGTCGGCGCCGGTCTGGCTGCCATGGCGCCGGGGCGTGGGCGGGCATCCACGGTAACCGGCTCATTGGCTGCGCGAGCGATCCCCTCAACGGGTGAAAAGATTCCCATTGTCGGGCTGGGTTCCGCCCGCACATTCGACGTGAAACCGAACGGCGAAGCCTACGCAAGCGTGCGCGAGGTGATCCGGCGCTTTGAGCGCGCGGGCGGCCGACTGGTGGATACCTCGCCAATGTACGGAAACGCCGAACGGGTGATAGGAGAAGCCGCGGATGAGCTGGAACTGGGCAGCCGTCTGTTCTTCGCGACCAAGGTTTGGACCCGGGGAGAGCAATCCGGCGTGGAGCAGATGGCGCGTTCGGCGCGACGTCTCGGGGTGACGCGCATGGATCTGATGCAGGTACACAATCTGGTAGACGTGGAGACGCACCTTAGGACGTTGCGCCGGTGGAAGGAGGAGGGGCGTGTCCGGTACATCGGCATCACCCATTACACGGCCTCCGCTCACGACGATCTGGAGCGCATCATGCGCGATCAGCCCCTGGATTTCGTCCAGTTCAATTACAGCATTGCGGAACGTCACGCCGAGGAACGTCTGCTCCCGGCGGCCCGAGAGCTGGGGGTTGCCACTTTGATAAACGAGCCGTTTCAGACCGGGTGGCTGTTCCGGCGCGTGCGCGGGGTGGAGCTTCCCGGCTGGGCCGACGAGTTCGACTGCGCGTCGTGGGCGCAGTTCTTCCTGAAGTACATTCTTGCAAACGCCGCGGTGACTTGTGCCATCCCGGCCACCGGAGACCCGAATCATCTCGACGACAACATGAAGGCCGGCGTCGGCAGGCTGCCCGATGAGGCGCAGCGGCGAAAGATGGTTCGGTTCATGGAGCAACTCTGAGGGAACCGGGGAAGCCAGCCTGCCCGCGGATGACAATCACCCTCCGGAACCACAGAATAGTGCGCCTGTGTAGCATCTTTCGGGGGGCATATCGCCGTGGGGCAGGGGAAGGATGTCGTCGTCGTCGGCGCGGGTATCGTTGGAATCTGCTGTGCCAGGTGGTTGCAGCAGGAGGGTTATCGTGTACGGGTCCTCGACCCCGAGCCCCCGGGCAGCGGCTGTTCCCTGGGCAATGCCGGTGTTTTTGCCCTGGACTCGGTGATCCCTCTGGCAACACCGGCGACGCTGGCCGCCGTTCCCGGAATGCTGTTCGACGCTACGGGTCCGCTGGCCTTGCGCTGGTCGTATCTGCCCCGTCTTCTGCCGTGGATGCTGCGGTTTGCGTCGAATGCGCGGCCGTCGCGTGTGGCATCAGCGACACGCGCCCTCGAGAGCCTCTGTGGCCGCGGCATGCAGGATCTGCTCTCACTGGTGAAGCATCGTCCGACGGAGTCTCTGCTCCGACCCACGGGCTGGATGACCGTGTTCGAAACCCGGGCCGGCCTTCACGCCGGGCAGCGGGAGGCACAGCTGAAAGCGAATCATGGGGTGGATTCCCGAATTCTCGGCCGCAACGACGTCCGGACGCTGATCCCTGGCATCGCCGACCATGTCGTTGGTGGCGTGCTGTACCCCGACTGCTGGATGTGCACGGATCCTCAGGCCCTGGTGCAGGGTATGGCGCGGGATTTTGTCGAGAGCGGTGGAGTGCTGCAGCGAACCGCAGCCCGTCGCATTCAGGCAGCGCCAGGCCGGGTTTGCGTGGCGACGGAGGATGACCCCGTCGAAGCCGAACACGTCGTTGTTGCCGCCGGTGCACACAGCCGTGCTCTGTCCCGTTCGCTCGGAGACGACGTTCCCCTCGACACGGAGCGCGGCTATCACGTCATGATGCCGGGTGCCGAGTTACTGCCGCCAATGCCGGTGATGTCCGGTGAGTACAAGTTCGTCGCCACTCCCATGGACGGCGGGCTGCGACTTGCCGGCACCTCCGAACTCGGGGGGCTGGAACTGCCACCGGATCCCCGACGCATCGGCGCCATCGTCGAGCGCGCGCGCCGTCTCTATCCCGGACTGCGAGCACCTGTCGATTCGGACTGGATGGGATTCCGCCCAACATTGCCGGATTCCGTTCCGGTCATCGGTCGGGCGACCCGCCATCGCAACGTTTCGTATGCCTTCGGCCATCAGCATCTGGGGCTGACCCTGGCGGGCGTCACGGCCAGATTGATCGCCGATGACGTGGCCGGCCGTGAGTCCGTTGTGGACATGCACCCGTTCCGGGTGAACCGATTCTAGAGGCAGTACGTCGCCTGTCGCCGAGCCAGCTGGCACAAGCGGATCAATTTACGTTCGTCGGCGGCTTGAGCCTCGTCCGCCCGCGGGAATTGGTGTATGAACAGGCTGCTCGCCGGCGGAGCCACAAAAAAACGGGGCGGCACTATGGCCGCCCCCAAGAGCTTTGTTGTTGTTATTGACCGGTTGCTAGCCCGGCGTCAGCCCTCGCATGCGCTCGGAGCGACGACGGAGCAGTTCGATGGTGCTGAGCAGCACGATGGAGATGCCCACCAGGATGCTGGCCACGGCGAGTATCGTCGGGCTGATCTGCTCGCGGATGCCGGACCACATCTGGATAGGTATCGTGCGTTGCTCCGGACCCGCCAGGAACAGAATGACCACCACTTCGTCGAACGACGTGATGAAGGCGAACAGGGCACCGGAAATCACGCCCGGGGTCACCAGCGGCAGGATCACTTTGAAGAAGGTTACGGTCGGATTGGCTCCCAGACTGTGCGCGGCCCTGGTGAGCGAATGATCGAAGCTGCTCAGGGTGGCCGTCACCGTGATCACCACGAACGGTATGCCGAGTGCCGTATGCGCCAGTATCACCCCCAAATAGGTTTGTGAAAGGTGAATCTGCGAGAAAAAGAAGAACATCGCCGCGGCGGAGATGATCAACGGCACGATCATTGGCGAGATCAGTAGCGCCATGATGGTGTTGCGGAACGGCATGACCCGATTCGAGAGGCCGAGCGCCGCAACGGTGCCCAGTACAGTGGCCAGGACCGTAGCGGAGATGGAGATGATGAAGCTGTTCTGAATCGCCCGCAGCCATTCATCCGACGTGAAGAAGTCCGTATACCACCGCAGGGAATAGCCCGCGGGGTCGAAGCTCAACATCTTCGCGGTGAAGGTGAAGTAGGGCTCCGCATTGAAGCTCAACGGAATGATGATGAGCAGCGGCCCGATCAGAAACAGGAAGATCAGCGCGCAG
>JASFMS010000312.1:0-3904 GCA_050117435.1 Ectothiorhodospiraceae bacterium
CTTCGAGGCGTTGCGCCGCCGGCTGACGGGGCCGACCACAATCCCGGTGTCACGCCCCGCGGCGCAAACCGGGCCGCGTGCCCAAAACGCGGCGGCGCCCGTCCGTTCGTCCGCTTCCGACGCCGGTGAGACGATTGAAAGCGGCGCTATGGTGCTGCAGCGGTACGGTCCCGCGGAAGCCCTGCAGTGGGGCAGCATACGCGTGCCGCCGCCGGGATCGGGAGAAGTCCGAATCCGGCACACCGCCGTGGGTCTCAACTATATCGACGTCTACTGCCGCACCGGCTACTTCGATCTGGCGCGGCCGCCGACGCCTCTGGGTCTGGAGGCGGCGGGCGTGGTCACGGCCGTGGGCAAGGACGTGCAGCATCTGCGGGTAGGGCAGCGCGTGGCCTATGCCTGCATCCCGGTGGGCGCCTACACCGAACAGCGCACCATGGACGCCTCTCTGGTCGTCCCGCTGCCGGACGAAATCGACGACGAAACGGCCGCGGCCGCAACGCTCAAGGGGATGACGGCGGAGTTTCTGCTTCACCGGGTGCACCGTGTCACCGAAGGCGAGACCGTCGTGGTGCACGCGGCGGCCGGCGGCGTGGGGTCGCTGCTCTGCCAGTGGGCCCGGCAGCTCGGGGCCGCTGTGATCGGCACGGTGGGTACGGAGGGCAAACTGCAACAGGCTCGGGACAACGGCTGCGACATTGTGGCGGTGCATGCCCATGAGGATTTCGTGGACCGGGTGATGGAGTTCACCGATGGACGGGGGGCGGACGTCGTCTACGATGCCATCGGCCGCGACACGTTTCTGCGCTCCTACGAGTCCCTCGCGGTGCGTGGTCATCTGGTGAGTTACGGCCAGGCATCGGGGCCGTTGGAGCCGGTGGATCTCGGCGGGTTCGCGGCGAAGTCCGCTCACGTGTCCCGGCCGAACTATGGTCACTATGCGGGCGATCCGGAAACGGTCGGCCGCATCTCAAGGCGCCTCTATCACGCCATCGCCCGCGGCCAGCTTCGGGTCAACATCGGCCAGCGATACCCGCTTCGGGAGGCCGCTGCGGCGCATGCGGCCCTGGAACACCGGGAGACGGTCGGGGCGACGGTACTTCTGCCCTGATTCGTCAGCCCGCGCTTTTCAGCGCAAGCCCTCGTTAACCGCCCAGATTGCGGCCTGGACGCGGGAGCGCAGGCCGAGTTTCTTGAGCAGGTTCTTCACATGCACCTTGACGGTGCCTTCGCTTATGTCCAGGCGTTTGGCGATCAGCTTGTTGCTCAGGCCCTTGGCGAGCGCGGTCAGGACGTCCCGTTCCCGGGAGGTGAGTGTCGCCAGCCGGTCGGCGCCTGTTCCTCGTTGCCCGGCGACGGCGGTCGCCAGAACGCGGGTGAGCTGATCGCTGAGGACCATCTCGCCGGCCGCTGCCTGGCGGATGCGCTCAAGCAGGTCTTCCGGTTCCATGTCCTTGAGCAGATAGCCGTCGGCGCCGGCGCGCAACGCGGCCACGACGTCGTCGTCGCTGTCGGAGACGGTGAGCATGACGATTCGGCAATGGATCTCGGCGTCCCGGAGCGCCCGCAGTGCCTCCAGGCCGTCCATGCCCGCCATGTGCAGGTCGAGAAGGATCAGGTCCGGTTCCTCCGCCTGCGCCATCTCCAGCGCCTCGGAGCCGTTGCTGGCCTCCCCGGTGCACCTGAGAGTGGGCTCCATATCCAGGAGCTGGCGCACGCCCCGGCGGAACAGCGGATGATCGTCGACGATGAGTACGGTGGTGGGTGTGTCTGTCATTGTTGTTGGGAAATAAGGCTGCCGCTGCCGCCACGGCGCTGCACGTCGGGCCGGAACAGAAGACGCACGACGGTGCCGCCTCCGTCCGGTCGGATGAACTCGACAGTACCATCGAGACCGCGGGCGCGCTCTTGCATGATAGTGGTTCCGTAGTGGTTGGTCCGCTCCCATTGTGGGGGTATGCCGACACCGTCGTCGACGACATCCACGCGGACACGCCCCTGCTCGTCGGTGGCGAGGGAGACGTCCGCATGCCGGGCTCCGGAGTGTTGCACCACGTTCGCCAGTGCCTCGCGAACTATCTGGACCACGTGCAGCTCTTCATTGGGTGTCAGCGGGCAGTGCTGGAGTTGGAAATCCAGCCGGATGTCCTGACCGCCGCGGTTGGCGAATTCCGACACTGCGGCGGCGAGGGCGGGTTCGATGCCGCTCTCCGTGAGGCGCAGGCGGAACGTGTTCAGCAGTTCGCGCAGCTGTCGGTAGGCGGTGTTCAGGCCGTCGCGTATCTCGTCGATGATGGCGTCGACTTCGAGGTTATCTCCGACTGAGCCTTTGCGGACCTCGGTTCGCAGTCGCGAGGTCTGAATTTTCAGATAGGACAGCGCCTGCGCCAGGGAGTCGTGGAGCTCGCGGGCGATCACGGCACGCTCGTCCATGAGCGCCAGACGGTAGCGGTCTTCCTCGCTGCGGCGCAGGCTCTGGGCGGTTGCGATATGACCGGCGATGGTCTCACACAGCTGCAGCTGCCAGGGCTCCAGCGGCCTTTCCTTCGGATGAGAAACCAGAAGGGCACCGTAGCGCTCCCCCGATTCCTCAACGGGGATTCCCAGTACACCGTCCTGCACCCGGTGACTGGCGGAAATGCCGTCCGATATGAGGCAAGCCGCGCATTCCGGCGCGTGGCAGAAGGCCGGCCGGGCTTCGGTGCCGCTGGTGACCCGCCGGTAGGCCCGCTCGCTCCCCGAGGCCGAGAGGCAGAGGGCAATGGGACCGGTATCCAGGGCTTTCTCCATGCTCGCGATAATGTCCCGGTAGTCCGTTCGCTGCATGGGTTCCCGGCTGAGAGTACGTGCCGTGTCGTAGAGGAGCTGAAGGGCGTGGTTGCTCTGCTCCAGGCGTGCCGTCTTGTCTGCGACCCGTTTTTCCAGGTCGCGGTACATCGCCTGAAGATTTTCCGCCATGCGATTGAACGTCAGGGAGAGCAGGCCGATCTCGTCGTCGCCGCGGTAGGCGGTCCGCGCGCTCAGGTTGCCGTGGCGTGCCTCATCGACCACGCCCAGAAGGTCCTTCAGCGGCGGAAGCACGTCCGTGAGGATCCGATGCATCGTAAAGAAGACCAGCGCGAGAGTCAGGAAAAGCGCCAGTCCCTGAATGAAGCGCAGCAGCAGGATCTTGTTCTCGGCCTCGCGCTGCAGCAACTGCACCATCCGGTCGACGTCGGCCACATAGTCCTTGACGGCGGCGAGATAGGCATTCTGCCTACTCGCGCCGTCGAGGACCGCCGGACGGAGCCGGTCTCGCCACTGCTCCCATACCTTCTCGTATTCCTGCTTTAGCGGGTGGCTCACCGAGTCGGGAATGTCGCCGGTCAGTACTTCACTGCGCAGGTCCGTAGTGAAGTCGCCGGCAAGGCGCCTCAGTTCGGTGGTTGGCGCTCCGGCACGGATGGCGTTCGCCATGCGGTAGGACTGCATGCGCAGAGAGCCGGCCAGGTTGATGGCGGCCGCGTCCCCCTTGGCGGTCTGGGCGATGATTACCGAGGCGAGCATGCTGAGAATCGCCAGAACCGTGATACCGGTCATGGCCGCCCCCACCCGGAACAGAAGCGAGCGGCGCGAGAAAAGCCGGGCGTCGCCGGCATCGGGCCCGTCTACCTCCAAAGAATTCGGACGCCTGCCGCACGTCTCCCCGCGGGATAACCCCGGTTCCGATTCACCCAGCCATTTCAGTAACTTGGGGAGCTTCACCGATATACCTCTTTAGTGGTATGCCGCTGATTTTCCGGGAAAAACGCGTTCCGGCACGTTGACCTCGATCAAGGTTGCCATAGACGGTGAGTCTCAGTCTGGCACCCGGAAAGCGGTTTTGGTAACTGGGCCTTGAAGGAGGCTGTCATGAAAAACCTGG
>JASFMS010000313.1:0-3871 GCA_050117435.1 Ectothiorhodospiraceae bacterium
AACTGGAAGACCTCTCGGGAGTATCGCTGGACTCGTTGGTGGCGGCCGACGGTGGATCGTTCCGGGAGAACATCCTGTTCACCCACCGGGGGCTTAGCGGTCCGGCCATTCTGCAGGCCTCCTCCTACTGGCGGCCGGGGGAGCCGCTGGAAATCGATCTTCTCCCCGACCTGGATATCGGTTCGCACATTCGCGAGACGCAAAGGCAGCGCCCACGGCTCGAACTCAAGAATCTTTTGGCGACGTTCATCACCCGCCGCGTCGCTCAGCGCTGGTGCGATCTCTGGCTGGGGAACAAGCCGCTTGAGCAGCTGGACGACGCGGACATCCACCGTGTGGGGCGGTATACCAAGCCATGGCGTGTCTGGCCCGACGGCACCGAGGGGTACCGCACCGCCGAAGTCACGCTCGGGGGGGTCGATACCGCGGCGCTGTCCTCCAAGACGATGGAGTGCCGGGACATTTCCCGTCTCTATTTCATTGGTGAGGTGGTGGACGTTACCGGCCATCTGGGTGGGCACAACTTTCAGTGGGCATGGGCTTCTGGGCACGCCGCCGGCCAAAACGTGTGAAGGCGTTGCGTGTACAGGACGAACGGCAGTTAGTGACTGCCGGGCTGCACAGGTGCCCCGCACTCGAAGCCGTCACGGATGCCCCCGGCTCAGTACCCGGCTCACCGGGGTCAGCCGCTCCGTGTGGTCGCATACGATCTTGAACGCCACCAGGATGGGAACTGCCAGCAGCGCCCCCGCCGCCCCCCAGAGCCAGCCCCAGAACAGGATAGTCAGGAAGACGAACACCGGGTTCAGGGCGAGCCGCCGACCGAGAACCATGGGCGTGATCATCTGCCCCTCCAGCACCGTGAGAACGCCGAAAGCCAGCGGGGGCGTGAGAATTTGCGCGAGGGAATCGAAACTCACCAGAGAGGCCACCGAAATTATGGCCAGAGTCACCAGCGCGCCCAGGTAGGGGATGAAATTGAGCACGCCTGCCAGCGTGCCCCATAGGCCGGGGTTGGGCATGCCGGTAACGTACATCACCGCCGAAACGGCAATGCCCAGCGCGACGTTGATGCCGGCGAACGTGAACAGAAAGCGCGAGACTTCATTCTGCGCTGCCGAGGAGGTGCGCAGCAGCCAGCGTCGATGGCGGTGGGAGGGGAGAGCGCGGAGCGCGCCCCGGAGAAGCGCATCGCCGTACGCCAGCAGGAAAAAAAGGAGGAAGACCACGGCGACGCCCTGGGCAACCAGGGAGGGCGCGTTGCTGAGGAGCATCGTTCTCAACTGGGGCCCTTTGACCTCCACCTGCTGGTCCGAATCGGAATCCACGCTGGCGAGTTTCTCCACTTCCTTTGCCGCCTTGTTCAGTTTCTGAACCGCCTCCTTGGCCGGCCGCAGCGCGTGTTCCAGCTGGCGCCCGATGGTCGGGCCCTGTCGTATCCAGTGGGCCGCGGGTTCGCCGAGCCGGGCGGCACCGTAACCCGCGGCGCCGACCAGGGTGGCGACGATCAGCAGCGCAGCCGCAACGCGAGGCACCCGTATCCGGGCCAGGAGCCGCAACAGCGGCATGAGGAGCAGCGACAGAACGATGGCAAGTGTGATCGGCAGCAGCAGCTGGCGCGCGAAATACAGCGTGTAGATACCGGCGAGGACGAGCAGGGCCGTTGCGGACCAGGCCGTGAGACTCGTGCGGTATGTGGTGGCTGGCGCATTCCCGGTCGCGCCGGCGTCGGAGGACGGGGACTCGTTCCTTGTGTTCACAGCTGTACCTCTGACCCGATTAGTAAGTATTGACGGCCGGATAGCCCGGCGCGAATCGCACCGCTCGGGCCCATGTCGGCCTCACCGCCTCACAGGAGCCTGTCCGGCACACGCCCGGCCGTCGCGGCTGTCACCGTGCGACAAAGTGGAAGCTTTTTGCTGTTGGGGCTGCTATAGTGCGCCCGCTTACATCGAAACGTCTCTCTCCACCTGTCCAGTCCTTCCTGGCCCACCGGTTAGCGACGTCCTGCGGCTTCCGCCGCGACGTGCTCGTATTGCCTGCACGTTCACACGATTCGCCGCCGGACCGGCGGCCAAGGGTATTGATTTGTCTTTTGACCAATTCGGTTTGGATCCCAATCTGCTGCGCGCGGTGAGCCGCTGCGGCTTCGAGAAACCCAGCGATATTCAGCGCGAGGCGATTCCTCAGGCACTCAGCGGACGTGACCTTATGGCGTCGGCGCAGACCGGCACCGGTAAGACGGCCGCGTTCGTTCTGCCCGCGCTGCAACGTCTGCTCAGCCCACCCGTGCGGGGCGGCAACGGCCCTCGCGTGCTTGTTCTCACCCCGACCCGCGAGCTGGCGACGCAGGTGTCCGAGGCCATCCAGGCCCTCGGCCGTTTCACCCGTCTGACCGCCGGCGCGGTTGTCGGCGGCGTTCCCTATCCGCCTCAGCAGCGACTGTTGCGGCGTCCGCTGGATCTGCTGGTGGCAACGCCGGGCCGGCTCATGGACCACATGGAGCGGGGCCGCGTCGACTTCTCCCGCCTTGAGCTGCTGGTGCTCGACGAAGCTGACCGAATGCTGGACATGGGTTTCGTCGATGCGGTGGAGCGCATCGCCGCCGCCACCCCGGCGGACCGTCAGACGCTGCTGTTTTCCGCCACCTTCGAGGGTTCGATCAAGCGCGTGGTAAATCGGCTGCTGCGGGAGCCGATACGCATTGAGCTTGATCCGGTGACCGCGAAGCACGAGTCCATCACCCAGCGCGTGCACCAGGCCGATCATTTCGATCACAAGCACGACCTGCTCGACCGGGTGCTGCGCGACGGCGAGGGGGATCAGGCGCTGGTCTTCACTTCCACCAAAAAGGGTGCCGACGCGCTGGCGAAACGCCTGCGCGAGACGGGGCACCCCAGTACGTCGCTGCATGGTGATATGAGCCAGCACGAGCGTCGCCGGGCGGTGGAGAAACTGCGCAGCGGCCGGGTGCGCGTGATGGTGGCCACGGATGTGGCCGCTCGCGGATTGGATATCCGCAGCCTGGCGCTGGTGGTGAACTTCGATCTGCCCAATTCGCCCGAGGACTACGTTCACCGTATAGGCCGCACCGGCCGCGGCGGAGACACCGGAACCGCAGTCTCCCTGATCGGCCGTCAGGACTGGCCGAAGCTCACGCGAATTGAGCGAATGACCGGCCAGAGACTGGAACGCGCCGTACTCGAAGGCCTGGAGCCCCGCTACCCCGAGCCGCGCCCTGCCGCTGGCCGCCCGGGGAACAAGCGGCGTGGCCCCCCGCCCCGGCGTAACGCCTCGGGTCAGAGACCGCCGAGGCGGCGGACCGCTTGAGCAAGCGCTGACGGCAAGCATCACCGGGCCGTAAATCGGCCCGGTTCCCCAGGCACAGTGAGGTGGCAATGGCGAAACCGAATTTCAGTTTCCAGAAGCGTCAGCGCGAAATGGAAAAGAAGCGCAAGAAAGAGGAAAAGCTGCAGCGCAAGCTGGACAAACGCAATCCACCCTCCGAGGACGGCGAGCCGGAGCCGGGTGGAAACGCGGAAGAGCAGCGCCAGGATCCCGATCGAGATCAATGAAGACACCCAGGCGCCTGGAACCCTTGCTGGCGGACGGCCTTGTCGACGACGTGGTGCGCGAGCTCAGGAGCGGCAAGGAAGCTTCGATCTTTGTCGTGCGCTGCGGCGAGGACATGCGCTGCGCCAAGGTCTACAAGGAGGCCGATCGGCGGGGCTTTCGCAGCCGCGCCGAGTACCGGGAAGGACACAGGGTCCGCAATAGCCGGCGCGCGCGGGCAATGGCCAAGGGCACGCGATACGGTCGCGAGGCCGAGGAGGCCGTCTGGCAAAGCGCCGAGGTGGATGCCCTGTTCCGG
>JASFMS010000314.1:0-3869 GCA_050117435.1 Ectothiorhodospiraceae bacterium
CTTTTGCCCAGGAGTTGAATGCGCAGTTCCCTCCGCAAAGGAGGAGGAGGACCGAGTCATGGCGCGCGAAGACCAGCCCGAGCCGAGAATGATCGCCGAGCAACTGCGCAAGCCCGCGGGGGAGCCCGCCGGGCAGATCGGCGACACCATGGATCGGGTCAACGAGCCGCTGTTCGATCTGACAGTCGCCGCTATTCGCCCAACCGATGGGGAACGCGTCCTGGAAATCGGGTTCGGGACGGGCTCCTTCATTCACCGTCTGTTTCGCGGCGCAGAGGGACTGGAGGTGTACGGCGTCGACTACTCACCGGAAATGGTGGAAATAGCCACCCGGAAGAACGCCGATCTCGTTGATTCCGGCCAGTTGCGGCTGGCCACGGGCGAAAGCGATGATCTGCCTTTCGACGACCATTTCTTCGACAAGGTGTTCTGCAACATGGTCGTCTACTTCTGGGACCGACCGGCCGACCATCTGAGAGAGATTCGCAGGGTCCTCAAGTCGGGTGGCCGCTTCTATACCGGCATGCGAACGAGAGACAGCATGCTGCAGTTTCCGTTCGTGCATTTTGGTTTTGTGCTCTACGAACCGGAGGAGTGGATGGGCCTCCTGGAGGCGAACGGCTTCCGCGGCTGGGAGGCGGGGCGGCAGCTCGACCCCGAGATCGAAAACGATGAGGGCGCAATCCGACTGGAGTCGGTATGCGTGGGTGCGCAGCGGTGATGGTCTAGGCGATGTCGGGCGCCGGCTCGATATTCTGATTGCCGTTGAAGAAGTTGTCCGGATCGTAGCGTGCCTTGACCCGTTGCAGGCGGGGGTAGTTTTCGCCGTAGGCCGCCCGGATGCGCTCGTAACCTTCATCGCCGAGATTGTTGGAATACACCGCACCGGTGGAATGCACGCTCATCGCCCGCCAGGTCTCGCGCGCCCAGCGAACATTGGCCTCGTCTTCGGCCGGGTCCTCCCAGATCGCCACGGGAAAGCAGTCGAACGCGGCGGACCGATGGGGATAGGCCGTGGCATCGGTTGGAATCCGCGTGACTGCACCGCCGAACTGCTGCAGCGGCATGATCGAAAGGGGTGAGGGGGCGCGGGAGAAGCAGTCCACCAGCTCATCCGCCGCCGTTGCGGAAATCCCGGGAAGCATCTGGGCTTTCCAGTAGTAGCGGCGCCCGCGCTGGAACATTGCGTCGGCGGCTGCCTGCAGGTCGGTGTAGGCCACGGGGCCGATACCGTCGGCAATGGGTTTGCCGAGCTTGCGCAAGGGCTCGACTGCCCGCAGACCGTCGGCCACCGGTCCGGCGTGGCAGACGGATATACTGAAGGCGGGCCGGCCATCGGGGCCCGTGACCAGCGCGGCGTCGGCGGAGAGTTCGTCGGGCGCAGTGCGGGCGAACTCGTCGAAGTTGAGAATGGCATCCCGGAGCCCGGCGCCATTGAAGACCAGCGAACCACCCACCACGGTCGGACCCACCGGATGAAGCCGGTACGTGAATTCGGTAACGATGCCGAAGTTGCCGCCGCCGCCCCGGATTGCCCAGTAGAGGTCGGGATTTTCCTCGGCGCTGGCGGTGAGAAGGCGGCCGTCCGCGGTAACGATCCGGGCGGCGAGGACATTGTCGCAGGCGAGACCGTGGCTCCGGGCGAGACGGCCGATGCCGCCGCCCAGGGTGAGGCCAGCGATGCCCGTGTCGCTGTTCACCCCCATGGTCGTCGCCAGCCCGTGTGCCTGGGTGGCGGTGTCCAGCTCGCCCAGCAGCAGCCCTGCCTCGGCATGCACGCTCCGGCTTTCCGGGTCCACCGACGCCCGTTTCATGCGCGAGACGTCGATGACGAGACCGCCGTCGCAGACGGCGTTGCCCGTGACATTGTGGCCGCCGGCGCGCACCGACGCGCGCAGGTCGTGCTCGCGGGCGAAACCGACGGCGACGGCTACGTCCGCGGCGCCGCTGCAGTAGACGATGAGGCCCGGGTAGCGGTCCACGGTGCCGTTCCAGACGCGCCGGGCCGTGTCGTAGCCCGGATCCGTCGGAAGCACGATGTGACCGTCCATCCGTCGTTGCAGCGATGAGAGCTCGGCCGCGCCCACGTCAACGAGATCGTCCTGTCTGCCGGCAACGGTCAGTGTCTCCATGGTCGCCTCCACCGCGCTCGTGGCGGATTCCGCCGCCATCCAGCGACTGTTGCCTTCTCGGCTCTTCGTGTGATCACGGTAGGCGGCTGCACCATCGGCGGCAAAGGGTGATTTTTCAGCATGCAGATGCATCGGGTTCATCTAGACTGGAGACCGTGAGAAAGCTGCCACCGCTCAATTCACTGCGTGCGTTCGAGGCGGCGGCCAGACACGGCAGCTTCAAGAGGGCGGCGGCGGAGCTGTGCGTGACGCCGACGGCCGTGAGCCATCAGATCGCCGCGCTGGAAGCCGCCTGCGGGAAGCGCCTGTTCCGACGGCGTCCGCGCCCGCTTGCGCTCACCCCTGCCGGCAGGCGGCTGTTTCCCGTGCTTCGCAACGGGCTCGATGCCTTTGCGCTGGCCTTCGATTCTCTGTCTCGGGACGACAGCCCGCGCACCCTGCGACTGACGACGACGGATGCGTTCGCCGGGCACTGGCTGGTGCCGCGGCTTCCCCGGTGGCAGCAGGCCCACGGGGATGTCCCGCTGGAGGTGATCGGCACCAACGACGTCGTGGACCTGCGCGCGGGCGAGGCGGACGTGGCTGTTCGCTACTGTCCCGCGATGCCGTCCGGTTACGCCGGCGTGGAGCTGTTCCGGGACACCTATTTCCCGGTCTGCCGGCCGGAGCTGCTGCCCGACGGCCGCCCTTTCGAGCGCATCGGTGAGCTGTTGCGGCATACGCTGATCCACTTTGACTGGGCACGCTCGGGTCCGGACGTGCCGACGCTGTTCCGGTGGCTGGCCATGGCCCGCGCGGTGGACCCGTCGTTGCCCGGGGACAAGGATCTACGCTTCATGCGGTTCCGTCAGGAGACTCACGCCATCGAGGCGGTTGCGGCGGGGCAGGGCATCGCCTTGTGCAGCAGCATTCACGTCCGCAATGAGCTGGAAAGTGGAGCGCTCGCCCGGGCCCACGACCTCGCCCTGCCGGGTTTCGGCTTCTATCTCGTCCACGTGCCGGGACATTCAGCCGAATCCCTTATCGATGAACTGGCCGCCTGGCTGGTCGAGCCGTATTCGGCGGCGGACATATAGCCGAAGGGCAGTCGCCGGGACTTCGGGCGGTGGTCGGCACACTGCTGCGCTCGCTTCACTAGGCGATTTCCGGGATTCGAAACTTCCGGCGATAGGCGCCCGGCGTCACCCGGGCAATGCGTTTGAACAGCCTCCGGAAGGACGCCGCGTCCTCGTACCCCACTTCCCAGGCGATTTGGTCGATCGGCGCGTCGGTGCTCTCCAGCCGCCGTTTGGCTTCCTCGATGCGTAGGTGCTGGACATAGCGAATGGGTGAAAACCCGGTGGCCCGTCGGAACCGGCGTTCGAATGCCCGGGGAGAGATGCCCGCCCGGCGCGTCATTTCCGCCACTGGCCCGGCGACGGTGAAGTGTGTTTCCAGCCATTCCTGCAGGCCGAGAACGAGGGAGTCGCCGTGGCGGGTGTGGGGTGAGAACGGCAGATACGGCGCCTGGCCTTCCGAGTGGCGCTCCAGGAGGAGAAAGCTGGCCAGCGCGTGCGCGGCGGTCGGGCTGACGAAGCGGCCGATAAGGTACAGCACCAGATCCTGCCACGAAGAGGTGCCCCCCGACATGGCGAATTCCTCCCGGTCTCCCGCCGTCACAAGCACCTCTTTCAGACACAGCTCGACGTCCGGGAAATGTCGGCGGAATATCGGCGCGAAAGCCCAATGCATCGTGGC
>JASFMS010000315.1:0-3860 GCA_050117435.1 Ectothiorhodospiraceae bacterium
CCCGGCCAGAAGCTGAAGTCGCGGGTCGAGGCATATGCTGGAACTCACAAACAATGACGAGCTGCCGGCGATTCCGGCGAAGCGCTATTTCACGATCGGGGAGGTGAGCGAGCTCTGTCTCGTGAAACCCCATGTGCTTCGCTACTGGGAACAGGAGTTTCCGCAGCTCAAGCCGGTAAAGCGCCGGGGCAACCGGCGCTATTACCAGCGCCAGGACGTGATCCTGATCCGCCAGATCCGGTCGCTGCTGTACCAGCAGGGCTTCACCATCGGTGGTGCACGGCAGCAGCTCTCCGGCGAGAACGCGAAAGAGGACGTGAGCCAGAGCCAGCAGATCATTCGCCAGATCCGCGTGGAGCTGGAGGGCATCCTCTCCGACCTGCGCCGCTGACCCCTTTCGATCACGGCTCGGCTGTTGTATCCTCTCGCTTCCTTATCGGGGTGTAGCGCAGTCTGGTAGCGCACCTGCATGGGGTGCAGGTGGTCGGAGGTTCAAATCCTCTCACCCCGACCAAACACCGCAAGACGCCGCCGGGTCACGTGACCCGGCGGCGTCTTTCGTTTCGGCCCCATCTAACTGCTAGTGCCCACCTGCAGCCGGCTATCCTGCAGACGGCGGTTCGCCTTCGATATAAGAAAAAACGCTGACAGGCATATCGCTATCGTGTGGCGCGCTGGCTATGGATGCTGCCACACTTGACGGCAGATACAGCATCCAGCGGAGGCGCACGATGCAGCCGTTTCAGTGGGACGATCCGTTCCTGTTCGACAGTCAGCTTTCCGACGAGGAGCGCATGGTGCGCGACGCCGCCCGGGAGTATTGCCAGGGGCGGTTGCAGCCCCGTGTGCTCTCGGCATTTCGCGAGGAGCGCTTTGACCGGGAGATCATGACCGAGATGGGCGAGCTGGGCTTTCTCGGCCCGACCATCCCCGAGGCCTACGGCGGTCCCGGCGTGAACAACGTCTGCTATGGCCTGGTGGCGCGGGAAGTGGAGCGGGTGGATTCCGGCTACCGTTCGGCGATGAGCGTGCAGAGCTCCCTGGTCATGCACCCGATCCACGCCTACGGCAGCGAGGAACAGAAGCGGAAATACCTGCCGAAGCTCGCCACCGGCGAGTGGGTGGGCTGCTTCGGTCTCACCGAGCCGGACCACGGCTCGGACCCGGGCTCCATGAAGACTCGAGCCAAGGCCGTCGACGGTGGCTACCTGCTCAGCGGCCAGAAGACCTGGATCAGCAATAGCCCCATCGCCGACCTGGCGGTGGTCTGGGCGAAGTCCGAGGCTCATGACAACCGCATTCGCGGGTTCATCGTCGAGCGCGGCACCGACGGCTTCGACACGCCGGCCATTCACGGCAAGCTGAGCCTGCGGGCTTCCATCACCGGAGAAATCGTGCTGGACGAGGCATTCGTGCCGGAGGAGAACCTGCTGCCGGAGGGCGTCGGGTTGGCGGGGCCGTTCGGCTGCCTGAACAAGGCCCGCTACGGCATCGCCTGGGGTGCCATGGGCGCCGCCGAATTCTGTTGGCACGCCGCGCGGAGTTACACCCTGGATCGCAAGCAGTTCGGCCGGCCGCTGGCCGCCAACCAGCTGGTTCAGAAGAAGCTCGCCGACATGCAGACCGAGATCACCCTGGGCCTGCAGGCGGCCCTGCGCGTCGGCCGGCTCATGGACGAGGACAACTGGTCGCCGGAGGCCGTCTCGCTGATCAAGCGCAACAACGTTGGCAAGGCGCTTGACATCGCCCGGCAGTCCCGCGACATGCACGGCGGCAACGGCATCTCCGACGAGTACCACGTGATGCGCCACATGGTGAACCTGGAGACGGTCAACACCTATGAGGGCACCCATGATATTCACGCACTGATTCTGGGGCGCTCCCAGACCGGCATTCAGGCATTTACCGGATAGGCGCGGAGTCCGGGGAACTCAGGTCGGAAAGTCGCGCCAGCGCTGATGGCGGGTAAGGCGCGCGAGTTCCGCGCGAAGGCGGTCGCGAACGTGGCGCGCGCCGATGGACAGCGGGCGTTCGGCCTCCCGGGCGAGGTAGATACTGCGGGTGATTGGCGGCGGGCCGAGCAGACGGGTTTCCAGTCGCCGGCCCAGCGGCCCCTCCCGGGCCAGTCGCGGAGAGAGTACGGTATAGCCGGCTCCCTCGGCTACCAGGGCCTTGATGGGTTCCAGGGCGTCCATCTCCAGCACTACGTCCAGTTGGACACCCGCAGCCCGCGCCGCCGCCTCCAGCTCTTCGCGAACGCCGTGAGGGCGGGCCGGCATGACCAGCGGCAGGCGGCCGAGGGCGGAGAGCGGCACGGTGTCCTCCCGGGTGTCGTGCAGGGTGGCATCGCCGCTCGGGCCCACCAGGTGAAGTTCCTCCGTGGCGATGAGCTCCACCGTGAGCCCGGGAACGGACTCCGCGCCGAATACCAGAGCCAGATCCAGCGTGCCGGCGCGCAGCCATTGCAGGGTATGGCCGGAGAGCCCTTCGACGACGTGCAGCTTTACCCGAGGCAGCTCGCGGCGCACGCGAAGCGCCAGCGGCACGCTGAGCCGGCTGCCGAGAGAGGTGGGGATGCCGATGCTCACCGGGCCGGACGGTGAGGACTCGGCGCTGCGTATCTCCTCGCGCAGGCCGTCCAGATCCTGGACCAACTGACGTGCGTGCTGCCGCAGACGCTCACCGGTTTCGGTGAGCCGCACGCCACGGCTGCTGCGCACCAGCAGGCGCGTGTCCAGGGCCTGTTCCAGGCGGCGCAGCTGCTGGCTGAGGGCCGACTGGGCCACACCCAGGCGCTCGGCGGCTCCGGTGATGGAGCGTGCCTCGGCAATGGCGAGGAAGTAGCGGAGCTGGCGTATGTCCATCACCGTATTCTATCGGAAGGGTTAGTAAGAGGAGTCGACGATATGCAGGGGGCACTTGAGGGCGTCCGCGTGCTTGACCTCTCCCGGATTCTGGCGGGGCCCTGGTGCGGCCAGCTGCTCGCGGATCTGGGTGCCGAAGTCATCAAGGTCGAACGCCCCGGGCGCGGGGACGACACCCGGGGCTGGGGCCCGCCCTTCATGCGCGGGCGGGACGGCACCGACACACGGGAGTCCGCCTACTACCTCTGCGCCAACCGGGGCAAGCGGTCCGTCACCGTGGACATCACGGACCCGGAAGGCCAGGCGGTGGTTCACGAGCTGGCGAAGAAAGCGGACGTGGTCATCGAGAACTTCAAAGTCGGTGGCCTGAAGCGCTATAACCTGGACTACGAGAGCCTGCACGCCGTCAATCCCCGACTGGTCTACTGCTCCATTACCGGTTTCGGCCAGGACGGCGTGTACGCGCAGCGCGCCGGCTACGACGTGTTGATACAGGCCATGGGCGGGCTGATGAGCATCACCGGTGAGCCGGAAGGCGAGCCCATGAAGACCGGCGTGGCGATCACCGACCTGTTCTCCGGACTCTATTCCGCGGTGGCGATTCTGGCCGCCCTGCGGCAGCGTGACCGCACCGGCGAGGGCCAGCACATCGACATGGCGCTCCTGGATGTCCAGGTGGCGATGCTGGCCAACCAGGCCACCAACTATCTCGTCGGCGGTCGCGTCCCGCAGCGCATGGGAAACGCTCACCCCAATATTGTTCCCTATCAGGTCTTCGAGACCGCTGACGGTTACATGATCCTCGCCGTGGGCAACGACGAGCAGTTTCGGCGTTTCTGCGACCTCGCCGGCCTGGACGGTCTTGCCGACGATCCGGACTACGCCACCAACGCGGCGCGGGTAGCGAACCGGGAGGCACTGGTGCCGCGGATTGCCGAGCGGCTGCGCCAGCGTTCCACCGACGAGTGGGTGGCTGCACTGCAGCGCGCCGGCGTG